>NZ_JBVHHL010000055.1:0-54201 GCF_055561075.1 Streptomyces sp. NPDC022910 | reverse complement strand
CTGGAACGCCTTGTCGAGGCGACGCAGGGTGGCTTGCTGCGAGCTGAACGACCAGCGGCCCTGCCGCTCGGGGTCGAATGCCCGGATGCCCTTGAGCTGGGCGGACTGGTCGCCGTAGCGGATCGTGGTCTTCGAGGCGTGCCGGTAGGCGTCCCGGCGCTCTTGCAGGGCGCCGCTGTACAGCGAACAGTGGTCCGCCAGCATCTCGCGCAGCACGGCCGTCTGACGGGCTGTGGGGCGCAGGAGGAACTTGTACGCGCGGATCACGAACCCTCCTCCTTCTTCCACGGGCGTTCCCACTGGGTGTCGATGTACTTCTCGACCCTCGCCGCCGACACGGCACCAACCGATGCCGCGAAGTACGACGACGACCACAAGGTCGGCATCCGCGACTTCAGGTGCGGGAACTCCTCGCGCAGGACGCGGGAGGTGAAGCCCTTGAACTGGTTGGCCACGTACGAGGCTGACGACTTCGGGTCGTGCTTCACGAAGAGGTGGACGTGGTCGGGCATCACCTCAAGGACGATGATCTCCCAGCCGCGCTCGTCGGCCCTCTCCCGGATCAGTTCGTCCAGTCGTTCCGCGACCCGGCCACCGAGGACCGGACGGCGGTACTTCGGGCACCACACGATGTGGAGTCCGAGGTCGTACACGCCGCCGGAGAATCGGCGAACCTTCCTGGTCACGACCATGCGATCACTATACACACGCCGCAGGTCTAATGCAGCTGAACGGCGGCACAGGTGAACAGTGCAGACCCGTGCACCCAGTTAAGGTCACAGCAGCCCAGAAAAGCCATTCCCCACCCCGCCAAAGCGGGGCGTCCCCTGGCTAGGTCCTGATGGCCCAGACGAGGGCGCCCGCGATGACGAGGCCGCCGACGAAGGTCCCGGCCACGGCCCAGGCGGCGTCCGAAGCGGCCATTTCAACAGGGGTCGGGATCCTTCATTCCAGGTACCTCTGCCAGGGAAAGGAACGCGCCGCCACGGCTGCGCGGGACCGCCGTCGGACGCCCCGGCTCGGCCCACCACGGTGAACACCGCCACGGCGGGCGTGGCGCGACCGCGTCCCACGGGCCCTCGGCGATAGCGTCGCGGCGGACGGTCGTGATCGGGACCGGCGGTCGCACCGCGGGCCGACACAGGCGTGGGCCCCGCCACGGAACCTTCCTCACCCGGGCGGTTTCCGCCGGCGCGACCTGGGCACCCGCGGGACGCTCGCGTGCCGCCCGGCGCACGCGACGGGGCGGGAGACCCGGGGCGAAGGCCCGTGGAGGAGGACGATGACGGAATTGTCGGAACAGACCGCCGCCGCCCGGCGCCCGGCCACTGCCACGTCCTCGCTCGGCCGGGCGCTGCTGCGCTGGACCACGACGACCGATCACAAGGTGATCGCCAAGCTGTACATGGTCACGGCCTTCTGTTTCTTCCTCTTCGCCGGTCTGCTGGCCCTGGGGATGCGGGCCGAGCTCGCCCGTCCAGGGCTGCAGTTCATGTCGTTGGACGCCTACAACCAGCTCTTCACAGTGCACGGCACGGTGATGATGCTGTTGTTCGCGACGCCCATGTTCGCCGGTTTCGCCAACGCGGTGATGCCGCTGCAGATCGGCGCCCCGGACGTCGCCTTCCCTCGGCTGAACGCCTTGTCGTACTGGATGTACCTCTTCGGCGGCCTGATGGTCGTCTCGGGGTTCGTGGTGCCCGGCGGCGCCGCGTCGTTCGGCTGGTTCGCCTACGCCCCGCTGAACAGTGCCTACCACTCCCCCGGCGCGGGCGGCGACCTGTGGGTGATGGGCCTGGTGGTGACGGGCGTGTCGACGACCCTCGGCGCGGTCAACTTCATCGCCACCATCATGTGTCTGCGGGCCCCGGGCATGACGATGTTCCGGGTGCCGATCTTCACCTGGAACATCCTGTTCACCTCGATCCTGGTGCTGCCGGCGTTCCCGGTGCTCACCGCGGCGCTGCTGGCCCTGGAAGCGGACCGGAAGTTCGGGGCGCACATCTTCGACGCGACGAACGGCGGCGCCGTCCTGTGGCAGCACATGTTCTGGTTCTTCGGGCACCCGGAGGTCTACATCGTCGCGCTGCCGTTCTTCGGGATCGTCTCGGAGATCATTCCGGTGTTCTCGCGCAAGCCGTTGTTCGGTTATCTGCCATTGATCGGCGCGACGATCGCGATCACCATGTTGTCCGCGGTCGTGTGGGCGCATCACATGTTCGCCACCGGCGCTGTGTTGCTCCCGTTCTTCTCCGTGATGTCGTTCCTGATCGCGGTGCCCACCGGGATCAAGTTCTTCGCCTGGATCGGCACGATGCACCGGGGATCGCTGTCGTTCGAGACGCCGATGCTGTGGGCGGCCGGGTTCCTGGTGTCCTTCCTGCTCGGGGGCCTGAGCGGCGTGATCATCGCATCCCCTCCGCTCGACTTCCACACCACCGACTCGTACTTCATCGTGGCGCACCTGCACTACGTGCTCTTCGGCACCGTGGTCTTCGCGATGTTCGCGGGCTTCTACTTCTGGTGGCCCAAGTTCACCGGAAGAATGCTGGACGAGCGGCTGGGCAAACTGCACTTCTGGCTGCTGTTCCCCGGCTTCCAACTCACCTTCCTGGTACAGCACTGGCTCGGTGCCGAAGGCATGCCCCGCCGCTATGGCGACTATCTGCCCGCCGACGGATTCACGCTGCTGAACACGCTGTCGTCCACGGGGGCGTTTCTGCTCGGCATCTCCACGCTGCCGTTCCTGTACAACATCTGGCGCACCGCCCACCAGGGCGAGCGGGTCACGGAGGACGACCCCTGGGGGTACGGGCGCGGGCTCGAGTGGGCGACGTCGTGCCCGCCGCCACGCCACAACTTCCTGGCCCTGCCCCGGGTACGCTCCAACTCGCCCGCCTTCGACCTGCACCATCCCGAGGTCGTCCGGCTGGCACCGCGGGAGGAACTGCGATGAAGGTCGAGGCTCTGCTCTTCGCGGGTGTCGCCGTGTTCTTCGCGGGCACCGCCGCGCTGTACGGCGCCTGGTCGGGCGATCCGGCCGGTACCGCGGTGCTGATCGTCGCCTTCGGCATGGCCGGCGTGGTCTCCTTCTTCTGCGCCGTGCAGTACCGCCGCCGTGGCCGGCGCCCCCAGGACCGTACCGACGCCGAAGTGGCGGACGCGGCCGGCCCCCTGGAGTTCTTCCCGCCCCACAGCCCGTGGCCCATCGTCACGGCGCTCGGCTTCGCCGTCGCCTCGTTGGGTGTGGTCTACGGGCTGTGGCTGTTCCTCATCGGCGTCGGGGTGCTGGCGCGGGGGGTTCTGGGGCTGGTGTTCCAGTACGCGACTCGGGAGGGCTGAGCGGCTTCCTGGGCGCTCCCGGTGGAAACCGGGTCACAGGGCGGTGACCGCCCTCGTAGCCGCCTTCCACGGTCTGGCGCACCTCCCCGGTCTCCTCTCCCTCGGCCAGACGCTTCAGCTCCGCCTCCAGCAGGGCGTGGCAGAGCCGCCGGGCGAGCAGGAAGGCGAGGACCGGCGCCACCACCAGGGCGATACGCAGGATCCACGTCAGCGTGTTCAGCGAGATCCGGAAGATGGCCGCCATGACGTCGTTGCCGCCGGCCAGCAGGAGGACGCCGTAGAAGGTGACCCCGGCGACGCCGAGACCGGTGCGCACAGGACGTTCCCTGGGCCGGTCGCACAGGTGCTGTTCCTCGCGCCACTCGCCCGTGAGCCGCTGTTCGACGAACGGGTAGGCGTACAGGACGAGGAAGAGCAGCGCCGGCAGGACGATCGCCGGCAGCAGCACGTTCCACATGATCGTGTGACCGGCGATGTTCGTCTCCCAGGGCGGTACGAGCCGCAGCGCGCCCTCCAGGAAGCCGACGTACCAGTCGGGCTGCGAGCCGGTCGACACCTGGTCGGGACGGTAGGGTCCGTACACCCACACGGGGTTGATCTGGGCGAGCCCGCCGAGCAGCGCCAACACTCCGAAGACGGTGAAGGACAGGCCCATCGAGGACGCCATGAACTGCGGGAAGAGCGGCTTGCCGACGACATTGCGATTGGTCCTGCCCGGACCGCGCCACTGGGTGTGCTTCAGATAGAACACCAGGATCAGGTGCACGGTGACCAGTGCGATCAGTGCCCCGGGCAGCAGCAGAATGTGCATGCCGTACAGCCGGGGCACGATGTCCTCGCCGGGGAACTGGGACCCGAACACGAACATGCTTACGTACGTCCCCACGACCGGCAGGGACAGCATGATGCCCTGAGCGATGCGCAGTCCGGTGCCGGAGAGCAGGTCGTCGGGGAGCGAGTAGCCCGCGAAGCCCTCGGCCAGGGCGATCACGAACAGCGTGACACCGATGACCCAGTTCATCTCCCGGGGCCTGCGGAAGGCACCGGTGAAGAAGATGCGCAGCAGGTGCACACCGATCGCGGCGACGAACACCAGGGAGGCCCAGTGGTGCATCTGGCGCACGAGCAGCCCGCCCCGCACATCGAAGCTGATGTGCAGGGTCGAGTCGAAGGCCCCCGACATGCGGATACCACGCAGCGGCACATACCGGCCCTCGTAGACGACCTCGCGCATCTCCGGTTTGAAGAAGAACGTCAGCCAAACGCCGGTCACGACGAGGAGAACCAGGCTGTAGAGCGCGATCTCGCCGAGAAGGAACGACCAGTGTTCGGGGAAGGCCTTGCGCAGCAGCCGTCCGCCTTCCAGCACGGGCAGCCGCGCATCCGCCGCAGCGGCGAGGCGCTCTCCCGGGCGGTGACCTTCGGCCGTCCTCGCTGAGGCCGGTGACCGGCGCTTCGCCCTCACGGTGTCTCCATGGTGTCGTCGGCGGGCGCCTCACACCGGTCCCGGTCCACGGAACACCTCCTTCTGCCGCCTCTCACCGGCCGCTCCATGCCATGCCTTGCCGTCACGGCGCCAGGTGAGTACCCCCTCACCCAGAAACACTCGCGCGCCCAGGGTGGTGCACCCGTTCGGATGTGCCGGGGCCCGGCCCCCATGAAGTCCCGTCCTCAGGGGAAGAGCGCGGTGCTTCGCGGGCCCCTCGGGCTTCCCTCCGCGGGGCCGGTCCTCCTCCGGCGTCGGGTGCGCCGGAGCGTCACGCAGGTGGAAACTCGGCGTGCCTCCGTGCCGGTCACGGGGCCGGGTTCCCGGTCCGCGCCTCGGGAATCAGCCGCGTCGGCGCGGTGGTGCCACTGTGCGCAGGGCCGCGCGGCCACTGCGCCAGCACTCGAGGAGCCGGACAGCGAGCCGGTCCTCGAGAAAGCCGGTGGCCCGGATGCCGAACACCACGTCTGCCTCCAATCCGGGTTCGCTCTCCAGCACCCCGCCGATCACCTCATGGCGTACGACCTGCTCGTGGACGGCGTCCGCCACCACGTGCTCGTCGTAGAACCGCGCGGCCGCCTCACCCGCACCCACCCGGCGCAGGGCCTCGGCCAACCGGCGCGAGCCCGGAGACGAGGTCACCTCCACGAACGCGAAGTGGCCGGTGAGCGCGCCGCGCAGGCCCCGGTGCAGGCCGAACAGTGACATCAGGTTGACGGTGGCAAGCATCTCCGCGGGTGCGGCCTCCAGGTAATGGCCGTATGCCGTGGTAAGCCCCAGGTCCTCCATGAGGTCGGCGAAGAGGCCCGCGTGGATCTCGTCGGCCCGTCCGGCCCCGAACTCGTCGAACTCCACGGCCGCCATGGCTGCCTTGGCCCTGCCGTGCAGCCGGGGGATCACCCAGGCGTGCGGGTCGGCCTCCTTGAGGTGGTACAGCGACCGCAGCGCCGCGTATTCCCGCAGGTGTTCCAACCGGCCCTCGTCGCGCAGGAAGTGGGTGACTCCGGTGCCGTCGTCGCCGACCGGCTCGACCTGCAGCTCGTCCAGGGCCTCCTGCGCACCGGCATCGACGGGGACGTCGGCACGCAGGGCGCCCAGGAAAAGGTCCTCGAGGGCGCGACGGAACGCGAGAAGGGCCGGATCCCACTCGAGGTCGTCGTCGACCCCGTCGAACCCTTGGTAGTGCAGTTCGTACAGCACGTACAACGCCAATTGGAGGTCGTCGCCGTATGGATCGCCGTCCGCGACCGAGGCCGGCGAGAGGGGACCTCCCCTCTGCCGCAGTGCGCGCAGGACACCCTCGGAGAGCGGGCCCCTGGCGTGTGGGAGGGGCGGGCTGAACCGGCGCGGTTCGAGTCGGGGCGTCGTCACTCGCGTGTCTCCCTTCGGGCCGGTTCGTGGTCGTCCGCCGCCTTCCCGCGGCGACGGTGGCTGGTGTCGCACCAGGGGAACGACCGGCTGCGCCGGCAGGTGCAGATCGCCACGACGAACCGCCGGCTCACGACGCTCTCGCCGTCCGGGCCGATCACCTCCACCGGCCCCTCGACCAGCAGCGGACCGTCCCGGTCGGCACGGATACGGCAGATGCGTTCACGTTCGTACGGCACGGACGACCACCAGCTCCTCCACCATGTCGTCGGTCGGCAGTCCGCGCTGCCGCAGCCAGGCCAGCCGGGAGCACAGGACCCGGCCGAAGGGGATCGGCACCCGGTCCGTGACCGTGGCGCTGAGCCCCGCCGCGGAGAGCCGTGCCAGGGTGTCCTCGACCCCGCACAGCGCGGAGTGCACCACCAGGAGGGTGCCGTGGGGGCGCAGCAGCGCGGTCGCGGCGTCGCAGATGCGGTCCAGCAGCAGTCGGCCGTCCCAGCCGGCGTCCCATGCGCGTGCGGCGCCGCGCGGGGTTCCGCTCCTGGGGGACGGTACGTACGGCGGATTACTGACCACGACGTCGAAACGGCGTCCCGACAGGGTGGAGGTGAGGTCACCGTGGTGCACTCGGATGTTCTGCCGGCTGAGCAGCGCGTTCACGCGCGCCACGAGCACCGCCCGCCAGGAGACGTCGACCGCGGTGACGCGCGCGCCGGACCGCGCCGCCTCGAGTGCGAGGGCTCCGGTACCGGTGCCCAGGTCGAGGACGTCCGTCCCCTCGGTGATCTCCTCCCGGCGCATGGCCCTGGCCAGAAGCCAGGTGTCCTGCTGTGGCTCATACACGCCCCGTGGGGTCCATACGGGAGTCCGAAGAGACGGACACAGGGTTTTCATGCTCATGGGCTCCTCCGTACGAAGACGCGCGTCGGCATCCACCCGCCTGCCGGCATGTCTTCGCTGTCGGGAAGGCGGATCCCGGGCCTGCGCACCTCGAGTCCCCCGCTGCAGGTGATGGACACGCGGGCGCCACGGAGACGGGCGAACCCGTCGGCCTCCTGCCTTGCCGGCACTGTCCGGGGACGGGGACCGGTGGTGTCCGGTGGACCTCGCTCCGGTCGGCAGACTGCGTGTGTTCCCGAGCCGGACGATGCCCTGAAAAGTCTGTCACCCGGACCGGACAGCCCCGGGACCGTGTACTCGGTGTCGGCGAGGGCAAATGCGTCGACAGCCCCCTTCGCACCCGGCAAAGTGGCCGCCCATGACGAGCAGTGAGCTGTGGACCCGTGCGACCGCCGACCGCTACGACGCCGAGGAGACCGAGATGTCCTCGGCCGCTGTTCTCGGACCGACTCTCGCCTTCCTCGCCGAACTCGCCGGAGAGGGCCGGGCCCTGGAGTTCGCCATCGGAACCGGACGCGTGGGCGTCCCGCTCCGGGAACGCGGCGTGCCAGTGGTGGGCATCGAACTGTCCGAACACATGGCAGCGGTCCTGCGGCACAAGATCGACGAGGACACGCTCCCGGTCGTCACAGGGGACATGGCCACGACCGTCGTCCCCGGCGAGTTCACCTTGGTCTATCTCGTCTACAACACCATCACGAACCTTCTGACGCAGGACGAGCAGGTCGAGTGCTTCCGCAACGCCGCACGTCACCTGACGCCTGGCGGCCGATTCGTCATCGAGCTGGGCGTGCCGCCGCTGCGGTTCCTGCCGCCCGGGCAGGTCGCGGTGCCGTTCGACGTCTCCGAGCGGCATCTCGGCTTCGACACCTTCGACCTGGTCGAGCAGATTCTCGTCTCGCACCACCTCGCCCGCGATGACGACGGCCGCTACCGCCGCGGCAATTCCCGGCACCGGTACGCGTGGCCGGCGGAGCTCGACCTGATGGCACGGATCGCGGGGCTCGAGCTGGAACGGCGCGTCGCGGACTGGGACGGGGCGCCCTTCACTCAGGACTCCGCGAAGCACATCTCCGTGTGGCGCAAGCCGGCCTGAGCGGCCCCTCCCCGTCCCGCCCGTCGACCAGACAGGGTTCGGCGGGCACGGACCGGTGTCCGGTGTGCTCCCCAGCGTCGTTCACCGTTCGTACGTCCCGCAGCAGGTCGGCCACCAGACCCGTGCGGCTCAGAGGCTGCCGACGACGCGGAGCGCGTCATCGGTGTCCAGGCCGATACGGGAGGCCAGGGCGAGAGCGTCTTCGAAGATGACGTCGTCTCCGGCCAGACGGACGGCGGCCAGGGCGGGAGGGACCTTGCCGTGGTCGAGCAGCGTGGCCCACTGCTGCTGGGTGAGGGCGAGGTAGCGCAGGTTCGCGAGGTCGGCGAGGACGGTCAGATCGGGGATTTCGGCGCCGGAGAGGTCGAGACCGTGCAGGTTGGGGACGGCACGCAGCGGGCTGAGGTCGACCGAGGCGGTGGCGTTCAGGTCGAGGGAGGCAAGGTGAGGGTGGCCTGCGAGCGGAGTGAGGGCGCCGCCGTCGAGGGCCACACGGAGGGACTCGACGGGCAGGTCGCGGATGGGCGTCAGGTCGGCGGTGGTGGAGCGGTTGAGGTGCAGGCGACGGAGGCCGGGTGCGGCGGTGAGCGGGCTGAGGTCGACGATGCCGCTGGCGTCGTTGATGTGGATGGCCTGGAGGGTGGGCGGAACCTCTTCGGGGATGCCGCCGATGATCTGCTGGGTGCCGGTGTCGCAGACAGCTCGGCGCAGGGAGATGTGGTCGTCGTACTTCTCGTAGGAGCCCTGATCCAGCAGTTCCAGGTGCTGCTGGAGCAGGGAGGTGATGGAGTCGGCGACGTACACGGGGCCGTCGTCGTAGTCACGGCCGGTGGCGATGACCTGGCCTGGTCGCCCGTCGCGGGCAGGATCCATGTCAACGGCAAGGTAGTTGCCGTCCTCGCTGGTGGCGAAGCGGATCCATCCAGGGTGTCCTCCGCAGCGGCGGACGGTGTCGGCGGGGGTGGTGTCGAAGACCACGGCCTCCCATTCCAGGTCCCAGCCGAACCAGGGACGGTCCTGCCACTCGCGCCAGTCGGCGTACTCGGCGACCAGGCTCTCCAGGGACAGCCAGGCGTTGTTCTGGATCAGGTGGCGGTGCCGGTACCCGATACCGTCCCCGTCGGCGATCAGGTACAGCGCCCGCAGGTCGGGGGGCAGCAGGCGCCCGATGCGGCGTTCGGCGTCGTCGAGCGCGGCGGCGGTGGCGGGCGGGGGCAGTTCCTCGGCGTGACCGAGCACGGCGGCGCGCCGCTCGAGGTAAGCACGGAACCTCGTCGCGGCCAGCTCCGGGTCGCCGGCAGGGGCAGCGGTGCCCGCCTTCTGGCGCAGGCCCGGCTGCGGCAGGCGGTAGTCGGGGTCCAGGACGACCTCGTACCCGCCGCCCCCTCCGGTCACGCGGCCAACGGCGTCCCTGAACGTGACGAGCCGGTACTCGCCGGAGGGCCGGCAGTCCATCTCCCAGCTGACGGGGTCCCAGCCACGGTCGTTGCGTATCGCCTCCGCAAGTTCCATCAGGCGGGAGTGCATCTCGGGCAGCCGCATGGAGGTGCGCGTCCCAGGGACGGTGTAGCCGCCTGTCATTCCGCTTCCGCCACGGCCTGCGCGGCCCGAGAGCACGGCTCGTGTCCATCCCTGCGGCGCGTCCGTGACGATCTGTTCGGCCATGTAGCGGGCGACCTGCTCAACCATGTGCTGCTGCTCCCGTTCCGTCGAATACCTCGGCCATCCTGGCAGGGACCGCTGACACCGAGCGGCTGTCGGCGCCTCTGGCGTCCCGGCCGAACGCCGTGCGGATCGGCGAATGACCGAGAGGACAGGGAAGCCGGCCGTAGCCGACCTGGTCGGCTGGCGACTGTCGCGGGTGATCACGTCCTGGCACCACCACGGCGACGACGAGCCCTCGCTCCTGCATCCCTGGCTCCCCTTCCAAGGTTCGGACTCGGCGCCGCTTGGTGCGGCCGGAACTCAGCCCCACGGACCTGGCGGCGCCAGGACTATCCGAGGAACGACAGACGGACCTGACGGTTGGGATTGTCCCGGTTCGTGTCCACCAGGCACACCGACTGCCAGGTCCCGAGTTCCAGTCGGCCGCCGATGACCGGCAGGGTCGCGTGGGGTGGCACGAGGGCCGGGAGGACGTGGTCGCGTCCGTGGCCGGGGCTGCCGTGGCGGTGCTGCCAGCGGTCGTCGGCGGGGAGCAGCGTGTGGAGAACGGCGAGAAGGTCGTCGTCGCTTCCGGCACCCGTTTCGATGATGGCCAGCCCGGCCGTGGCGTGCGGCACGAAGACGTTCAGCAGGCCGTCCCGGCCCCCCGCCGCCTCACGGAGGAAAGCCTCACACTCTCGGGTGAGGTCGACGACCGTCTCCGTTGAACCGGAGGCGACATTCAGGACGCGGGTGCTGAAGACATCGGGCATATCTCCATCCTCACCCATGCGACCGTGCCCACACTCAACCGATCGTCCGCGCGGTGGTACAGAGGATCCATTCCGCGAGACACCATTGACCGGGCACGGACCATCTGGCTCCTTTTCACCGGCACGTTGCGTGCAGCCCTGCTGACCACGCGCAGTCACATCGACCTGCTGCGGGCGACCTCCGCCGCGTGTCGTCAGGGCTTCTGACGCTCTCTCACCCTTTCCTCCTCCTTCCTCGCCCACATCAGGATCCGGCTGCACACCATCTCCCGGGACACGGCGGCCGAGGTGCGAGCGACGGCGCACCGGCTGCTCGACGACCTGGACGCGCGCACGATCAGCGCTGCTCAGGCGGCGCTCCGGCGCGGCGAGTCGGTGGGGCAGCAGCGCATGCCGGCGCTGCACGGTGGATTCTCCCCGAGCCGGCCGGAGATCCATCCGCATCTCCGGGCGTGCGTGGGGCTCGTCCGCGGTAGCGGGGGCACGGCGCTCGTGGGAGTCATATCGAGGTCGCCGACCGGATCGAGGAGTACCGCGCGCTCGGAGTCGAGCACTTCGCGCTCTCCGGGTTTCCGCCTCTGGAGGAGGCGTACTGGTTCGGGGAAGGCGTGATGCCGGGCTGGCGGCCCGGGGCCGCTGGAGACGTCGGCCCCGGCGGACGGAGCGCCGATCCCGGTCGCGAGCAGGCGTTGACAGCCCGGGAAGTGCGCTGGTCGCCCGTCGCGCTGACCGCTGGGAAGATCCGCGGCCCCGGCGTGGTTGGTCGAAACGTGAACCACACCCGGGTACGTGAAGTCGACGTGGTCGTCATAGGCGCTGGTCAGGCCGGACTGTCCAGCGCCTATCATTTGCGGCGCACAGGTTTCCAGCCGGACCGCGACTTCGTGGTGCTCGACCATTCCCCCGGTCCCGGCGGCGCCTGGCAGTTCCGCTGGCCTTCGCTGACGTACGGCAAGGTGCACGGGATGCACGCCCTGCCGGGCATGGAGCTGACGGACGCCGACCCGGCGCGGCCGTCGTCCGAGGTCATCAGCGCGTACTTCGACACCTATGAACACACCTTCGACCTGCGGGTACGGCGGCCGGTCGACGTGAGGGCGGTGCGCGAGGGCACGAACGGGCGGCTGCTCGTCGAGACGTCTGCCGGTACCTGGTCGACGCGGGCGCTGATCAACGCCACGGGTACGTGGGACCGGCCCTTCCTGCCGCGCTACCCCGGCCAGGAGACCTTCCGGGGCCGGCAGCTGCACACCGCCCAGTACCCCGGGCCCGAGGAGTTCGCCGGACGGCGGGTGGTCGTCGTCGGCGGCGGGGCGTCCGGCACCCAGCACCTGATGGAGATCGCCCCCTACGCCGCCACCACATGGGTGACCCGGCGTCCGCCCGTGTTCCGCGAGGGGCCCTTCACCGAGGACGTGGGACGGGCCGCCGTGGCACTCGTGGAGGAGCGGGTGCGGCAGGGACTGCCGCCGAGGAGCGTGGTCTCGGTGACCGGGCTGCCGCTCAACGACGCGATCCGGCAGGCGATCGCCGAAGGGGTCCTGGACAGGCAGCCGATGTTCGACCGGATCGTGCCGGACGGCGTGGAGTGGAACGACGGGCGGCACGTGGACGCCGACGTGATCCTGTGGGCGACCGGCTTCCGGACCGCGATCGACCATCTCGCCCCGCTGCGGCTCCGTGAGCCGGGCGGCGGCATCCGGGTCGAGGGCACCCGGGTCGCCTCCGACCCGCGAATCCATCTGGTCGGCTACGGCCCGTCGGCCAGCACCATCGGCGCCAACCGAGCCGGGCGCGCCGCCGTGCGGGACATCAGGCGGCTGCTGGCGGAAGTGCCGGCCGAAGAGGCTGAAGAGAACGTCGCGTGAGCTCCACGGTGTCGTCGTCTCCCCGGATGCGCAGCCTCGCGCGATCCGCCGGCCTCGCACGCTCAGCGTGACGCCGAACCGCCGCCGCGCAGCCGGTTGAACTCCTCGACGTTCCGCAGGTGCTGCGCGTAACTCGCGGTGAACCGGGTGTCGCCCGGCTTGACGGTGACGAAGAACAGCCAGTCGCCCGGCGCCGGATTGAGCGCGGCACGCATCGCTTCCGTGCCCGGGTTGGCGATCGGCGTCGGCGGCAGACCCATGCGCCGGTACGAGTTGTAGGGGCTGTCGATCTTCGTGTCGGTCGTGGTGGTGTTCAGTGTGAAGCGGTCCATCGCGTAGTTGAGGGTGGAGTCCATCTGCAGCGGCATGCCCCGCTGCAGACGGTTGAAGATGACGCGGGCCACCTTGCGCATGTCCTCGCTGGTCGCCGCCTCGGACTGCACGATGCTGGCGATGGTGACGGTCCGGTAGACGCTCATCCCGCTGCGTTGGGCACCCGCGGTGATGGTGCCGCGACTGAACCGCTTGTTCGCGGTGTCGACCATGTACTGCAGCACGGACTCCGGAGCCGCGTTCTCGCGGAGCGGATAGGTGGCCGGGAAGAGGTACCCCTCGGGGTTGCCCCGCGCGTCGTTCGGCAGTTTGAGGTGGGCCTTGGCCAAGGACTTCCTCGTGGAACCCGGCGGAAGCCGCAGGGCCTTGTCGACGGCCCGGTAGACCTGGCCGGCGCGCCATCCCTCCGGGATGACGAGAGAGATGTGCCGCTCCTCGATGTCGCTCTTCAGGATCAGCAGCGGCACCGCCACGGCGGTGGCCGCCACGACGGCGCCGGTCACGACGAGGCCGACGCGGCGCCGGCGCTTCAGTCCGGTCTGCTTGCCTGACGGAATGTTCGTCTGCATGCGGGTACCGTAACCCGCAAAACGTTATAAACCCGGCATATCTTCATCTTGCCGTCTCCAGTTGCGCGTCCCGCCGGACCAGGGCCGCATACCGTCCGTCCAGTTCCAACAGTTCGTCGTGCGTGCCCCGTTCGACCGTGCGCCCCGAGTCAAGGACGACGATCTGGTCGGCCCCCCGAATGGTGGACAGCCGGTGGGCGATCGTGAGTGTCGTGCGGTTGGCCGACAGTGCGTCGATGGCCTCCTGGACCGCGGCCTCGGTACGGGTGTCGAGCGCGCTGGTCGCCTCGTCGAGGATGAGGACCGGCGGGTCGCGCAGTATGGTGCGGGCGATGGCGAGCCGCTGTTTCTCACCGCCGGAGAAGCGGTGGCCGCGCTCGCCGACGACCGTGTCGTACCCGTCGGGGAGGGAGGCGATGTGGTCGTGGATCTGGGCCGCCTTCGCCGCCGTGTGCAACTCCTCCTCGGTGGCGTCCGGCTTGGCGAAGCGCAGGTTGTCGGCGACCGAGGCGTGGAACAGATACGTCTCCTGGGACACCACGCCGACCGCGCGGGCGAGCGTGTCGAAGTCCAGGTCCCGCACATCGACGCCGTCGAGCGTGACTCGCCCGTCCGTCACGTCGTACAACCGCGGGACCAGATAGCTGAGCGTGGACTTCCCGGAGCCGGTGGGGCCGACCACGGCGAGGCTGCCGCCCGCCGGGACGGTGATGTCGACGTCTTCGAGGATCGGACCGCTCTTGTCGTCGTAGTGGAACGCGACGCCCTCGAAACGGATCTCGCCCTTGACCCCGTCGAGGTGGACCGGGTCGGCGGGCTCGGTGATGTCGATGGGCAGGTCGAGGTATTCGAAGATGCGCTGGAAGAGCGCGAGCGAGGTCTGGATCTGGACGCCGGTGGACAGCAGGCTGACGGTCGGCCGGAACAGTCCCTGCTGGAGCGAGACGAACGCGACGAGCGTGCCGATGGAGACGGACGGGCCGCCGAGCTGGAGCGCCATGCCTGCGGTCCAGTAGATGACGGCGGGCATCGCGGCCATGACGATGGTGATGACGGCCATGCGCCAGCGGCCCGCCATGTTCGACTTCACCTCGAGGTCGACGAGGCTCTCGGACTCGCTTTCGAAGGAGGCGGTGAGCGAGTCGGCGCGGCCCATGGTGCGGCCGAGCAGGATGCCGCTGACGGAGAGCGACTCGGTGACCGTGGCGGCCATGGCGGCCATCTGCTTCTGGCGCTGGGTGGCGATCTTTTTGCGTTCGTTGCCGACACGACGGCTGATCCACACGAACAACGGCAGCAGGAGCAACGAGACGACGGTGAGCCGCCAGTCGAGGGCCACCATCGCGACGATCGTGGCGACCACGCTCGTGAGATTGGACACCAGGGACGTGGCGGTGGAGGTGACCGTCGCCTGCATGCCGCCGATGTCGTTGGCGATGCGGGACTGGACCTCGCCCGTGCGGGTCCGGGTGAAGAAGGCGAGCGACATGCGCTGCAGTCGCCCATAGACGGCGGTGCGCAGATCGTGCATGACCCGCTGGCCGACGGTGGTGGAGATCAGGGTCTGCAGCACACCGAAGACGCTGGTGACGACGGCGCTCAGGATCATGCCGAGCGCGAGCAGGCTCAGCAGGCCGGTGCGACCCTGCGGGATCGCGACGTCCAGGGTCTCCTTCAGCAGGAACGGCGTGGCCACGGACACCAGCGACGACGCGCCGACGAGCAGGCCGACGATCGCGAGCCGGCCGCGGTACGGCTTGAACAGCTTCAGGATGCGGCGAACCTGCCGTGGCTGCTCCGGCGAGCCGCCGGGTGACGGGTTCCAGGTGGGTTGGTCGGGATGCATGGGCTCCTACGGTGGTGAGGCGGCGTACGAGGGATCCGACGCCGCGGTGTGCCGGTCCGCGGTGACAGGACGACGACTGACGGATGCTAGCTCATTGTTACCTATACTCACAATGAACAAGGTCCTGATATTGTTTCCCGCATGACCTCCCCCGATCCCGACGGTCTGCTCGCCGAGCAGCTGCTGCGGTTCACCCGCCGGGTGCACCGGATTCAGAAGCGCCATCTGGAGCAGGGTGACCTGGGCATCACACCGGCCCAGTCCAGGCTGTTGCGCACCCTGGCACACTTTGGCTCTCCGCCCCGGATGGCGGATCTCGCCGAGCGCCTCGAGGTGGTGCCGCGGGCGGTGACCACACTGGTCGACGCACTGGAGGCAGGCGGCAAGGTGCGCCGAGTGCCCGATCCCACCAACCGCCGGGTGATCCGTGTCGAGGTCACGGAGGAGGGCCGCAAGGCGTTGCGTGAACTGCGCGGGGCGCGCAGGTCCGCCGCGGAGGAGATCCTGGCTCCGTTGACGGACGAGCAGCGCGAGGTGCTCGGGGGTCTGCTCGACACATTGATCGACGGCGGCGACGTCCCCGCCGCGGCCCGACGGGAGAGTCCCTGCTGACGGCGGCTCACCGCCGGCGGTGAGGGCGAGCGGTACCGGGACGAGGGCTTTCCCAACGTCGGCGGGGGGCGCCACCGCACTGCCGCGCCGGATCGGAACCGGGGCGCACGGGAACGGCCCGCGGCCGGCGCTCCGTCGGTGCGGGAGCGGAGCACGCGGCCCGTCCGTGTGGTTGCGTCATCCGGCCTCGGGGACGGGCTCCTTGCCCGACTGGGCGGGCATCCCCGCCTTCCGCGCCGCGACCGCCTCCGTGTCCGGCTCCTCGGCCTCCGACACGGACGCGATCTCGCCGTCCAGGACCTTCCTCGCCCGTAGGACGTCCAGCGCGCCCTCCCAGCGGGACACCACGAAGACGGCGACGCAGCTGCCGAGCAGGTCGGTGGTGACGCGCGTCGAGTCACGCCGCGCGAGACGCATCGCACGCAGCACGTTCAGCTGCCGCCGCGGTCCTCGGTGAGCACACCCTGAGTGGTCGTCAACCTCCGGTCCAGCAGCCGTCCGAGCCGTGGAGCTGGTACCGCTCGCTCGTCACACCGACCGCTTGTCGCTGGTCACGCGGCACATCGTGTAGGTGGCGTCACCGGTGTAGGTGTCGTCGAGCCGTGACCACGCCGTGTGCCGACCGTCGCGGGTCTCGACGACCGATCCGACATCTCATGTCCCGTGTTCGTACGGGGAGTCGGCGCGTCCCGCAATGAGGGGCCGGAGGCACCCGATCGCGGTACCGGGTCCTCCCGCAGGGCGCAATGACGCCTATGCCTTCAGATGCGCTCTGTCCCCCATCACCACCACCGGATACCGGTCCGGGTCGAGTGTCCGCAACAGATACTCCATACCGGGCTCGGGCAGGGTGACACAGGCCAACGTACCGTCACCGTGGTCCACGTGCAGCCAGATGCCGCCGCCCTTCTCGTCGCCCTCGGGGCGGGTCGGATCGCTCGGCGGGGTACCCGGGAGCCGGTTGTAGTCGATGGCGATGACATGGTCGAAGTCGTTCCAGTGCGCCTCGCCCCACTCCTCCGGCACCTTGTAGGACGACGTGTCGTGGTCATACGGCAGCCGGGTGCCCGGATCGTCGAGGACACCGCCCGCGTCGGTGAGCGTGAACACCCCGACCGGGGTGCGCAGGTCGTTTTCGTGGTGGTCGGTGGTCCAGCCCCCCTTTCCGTTGTGCCCCCGCCATCGCCCGGCCTCGGTCCAATCGGGGTCGTCCTTCACGTAGAACACGATCGTGGAGTCCGGCGAATCCTCGCCGTCGCCGTAGACGACCAGGGCCTGGCGGGTGCTGGCCGGGATGTGCCGGTGCAGACGGTCGCCGACTCCCGGGATGCGTCCCGAATCAACCGTGGGAACAGATGGTTTGGCGATAGGGGCGGGCGGGCCCGCGGCCCTGCTGGGCGAACGGCCGCCCTGCGGCCGTGGTGCCTCTCCGTCCCGAACTCCGCACGCCGACAGGGACATCAGGAGCACGCCACAGGCCGCTCCCACAGCTCGCGAGCGTCCCACACCTTGCACACCACCTGTTCGCATAAGTCATATAGTCACGTTATCTATCCGGTGATTTACGTATATAGGATCTTCCGCGTCCCGCGTGTCGTCGAGGGGCCGGTTCTCGCCGTTCGGGCCGGAAAACCGTTTGCCTCGGACCGCATCGCGACGCGACCCTTTCACGGTTTGTTAGGCATTCGTGGATGTTCGTAGGCGCTGCCCCCGGCTCGCCTCCGCTCCGCGGCCCGGTCCATCCCTGACACGAGCCACTGGGACGTCATGCAGATTCAAGACCTTCCGTATCCCGACGCCGGTGTGCCCGACGCGCGCTCGGGTCCCCGGTTCCTGTGGTGGCTCGGTCGAAATCAGCTGGGCGGCCAGCTCAAGTCCCTCGCATGGGGGCTGCTGCACTTCCTGTCCGTCTGCGGGCTGCCGTTCTGTGTCGGCCTCGCCGTCCAGGCCGTCGTCGAGCGTTCGGGCGCACAGCTCGTCCAGACGGGCGGGCTACTCCTACTGTGCGGGGCGGGTATCGCCCTCGGCGACACCATGCTGCACCGCACCGCGGTCACCAACTGGATCACCGCAGCCGCGCGGGTCCAGCAGCTCCTCGCCCGCAGGACGGCGCAACTCGGCTCGGCCCTGACCCGGCGGGTCGCGGCCGGGGAGGTCGTCGCGGTGTCCACGGGCGACGTCGAGAAGATCGGCTGGTTCGTGGAGGCCGTCTCGCGCTTCAGCGCGGCTGCCCTCACCGTCGTGGCGGTCTGCGTCGGACTCGTCGTGTACCAGCCCGCACTCGGCGTCATCGTCGCGGTGGGTGTACCGCTACTGGCATTGGCCGTGTTGCCACTGCTCCCCCGGGCGACCCGGCGTGCCGACATCCAGCGCGAGAACGCAGGCCGTGCCACCGAGCTGGCCTCCGACACCGTCGCGGGCCTCAGGGTGCTGCGCGGCATCGGTGGCGAGGAGCTGTTCCTGGACCGCTACCGCCGGGCCTCCCAGAAGGTCCGCACCGCGGCGGTGCGCAGCGCACGGATGTGGTCGCTGATCGCCGCGATCCAGGTGCTGATGCCCGGGCTCCTCATGATCGCCGTCGTCTGGCGCGGTGTGCAGTTGGCCCACGAGGGCCGGATCGCCGTCGGCGAACTGGTCACCGTCTACAGCGCGGTCATGCTGCTCACCTATCCACTGCAGCACTTCCAGGAGATCGCCATGGCGTACTCCTTCTCTCGGCCCTCTGCTCGGCGCGCAGCGCGGGTGCTGTCGCTGGAGCGCGCCACGGATGCCGCGGGTTCCCGCGAGGCCTGCCTGCCGACCGGAGACCTGTATGACCCCCGGACAGGGCTACGGGCGCAGTCGGGACAGCTCACGGCCGTGGTCTGCGGCGACCCGGACGCGGCGGGCGTGCTCGCCGAGCGGCTTGGCGGACACCCCGCCGAGGAAAGCACCTCGGTACTCCTGGGCGGCGTCCCTCTGGACGAGCTGCCACTCGACTCGGCCCGGACCGCCGTCCTCGTCCAGGACAAGGACCCGGTGCTGCTGTCCGGCTCACTGCGCGAATTGCTCGACGTCCCGGCCTCCGGCCGGGTCAGCGCCGAGGAGGCGCTCACTGCCGCGCAGTGCGCCGACGTTCTGGACGCGCTCGCGCAGGGGTCGCAGGTCGCCGAGGACCCGATGGACGCGCGGATCAACGAGCGGGGCCGGTCCTTGTCCGGCGGCCAGCGCCAGCGGCTCGCCCTGGCCCGGTCGCTGATCACGGACCCGCAGGTACTGGTCCTGGACGAGCCGACGTCCGCCGTCGACTCGCACACCGAGGCACGGATCGCCGAGGGGATCCGGCAACTGCGCGCCGGGCGTACGACGGTCGTGTTCACCTCGTCGCCGCTGCTGCTGGACCGCGCCGACCACGTCGTGCTGGTGCACGACGGCGAGGTCGCGGCGATGGGCCTGCACCGTGAGCTGGTGCACGGCGAGCCCAGGTACCGCGCGGTCGTGACCCGCGAGCCCGACGACGAGGCCGCCGTGCGGAACGACGTACCAGCCGAACAGGTACCGAACGAACACGTACTGGCCGAGGACATGCTGGCCGAACTGGAAGAGATCGAGGAGACCGCATGATCGGCGTGGCGCCACCGGTGTACGACCCGGCGGCCCCGACGGCGGCGAACACGCTGCCCATCGGGGCCCCAGCGACCGTCCGCGCCTACGTGGCCGAACTGTTCCACCGGCACCGTCGGGCCTTCCTGCTGCTCATCGCCGTGAACACGGTCTCCGTCGTTGCCTCGATGGCGGGCCCCTATCTGCTCGGCGGGCTCGTGGAGCGTGTGGCGGACGGCGCCCGGGAGCTCCACCTGGAGCGCACCGCCGCGCTGTTCGTCCTCGCGCTCGGCATCCAGGTCGTGTTCGTGCGGCTGGTGCGGCTGAACGGTGCCGTGCTCGGCGAGCGGATGCTCGCCGATCTGCGGGAGGACTTCCTCGTACGGTCGGTGGGACTACCGCCGGGCGTCCTGGAGCGGGCCGGGACCGGTGATCTGCTGTCCCGGATCACCACCGACATCGACCGGCTCGCCAACGCGATGCGGGAGGCCGTGCCGCAGCTGTCGATCGGCGTGGTGTGGGCGCTGCTGCTGCTCGGCGGTCTGACCGTCACTGCCCCGCCGCTCGCTCCGGCCGTGCTCCTCGCGGTACCGCTGCTGGTGATCGGCTGCCGCTGGTACTTCAAGCGTGCTCCGTCGGCCTACCGCTCCGAGGCCGCCGGGTACGCCGCCGTGGCCGCCGTCCTCGCCGAGACCGTGGACGCGGGGCGCACCATCGAGGCGCACCGCCTCGGCGACCGGCGTATCGGGCTCTCCGACCGGCGGGTCAAGGAGTGGACGGCCTGGGAGCGCTACACACTGTGGCTGCGCTCGGTGCTCTTCCCGGTCATCAGCATCACGCATGTCACGGTCCTGTCCTCGGTCCTGATGATCGGCGGTGTGTTCGTCCTGCACGGCTGGATCGGCGTCGGACAGCTGACGACGAGCGCGCTCATCGCGCAGATGCTGGTCGACCCGGTGGGCCTGATCCTGCGCTGGTACGACGAGCTGCAGGTCGCCCAGGTGTCACTGGCCCGCCTGGTCGGAGTCAGGGACATCGAGCCGGACGCGGGTGACGCAGCTCTGACACCTGACGGGCGGGACGTCCGGGCGGACGAGGTGCGCTTCGGCTACCGCGCCGGAGTCGACGTGCTGCACCAGGTCTCCCTGGAAGTGCCGCCGGGGACCCGGCTCGCTCTCGTGGGGCCCTCCGGCGCGGGCAAGTCCACGCTGGGCCGGCTGCTCGCCGGGATCTACGCACCCCGGGACGGCCGGATCACCCTCGGCGGCGCGGAACTCTCGCGGATGCCCGCCGAGCGGGTGCGCTCACACGTGGCCCTGGTCAACCAGGAGCACCACGTCTTCGTGGGCTCCCTGCGGGACAACCTGCTGCTGGCCCTCCCCCACTCTCGGCTCGGCGCGGGCCAGGGGGTTCCCTTGGACGCCCTCGACGCCGAGCTGTGGACCGCGCTGGCGGCGGTCGATGCGGACGGCTGGGCCCGCGCCCTGGACGACGGCCTGGACACCGAGGTGGGCTCCGGCGGTCTGGCGCTCACTCCGGCACAGGCGCAGCACATCGCCCTGGCCCGGCTGGTGCTCGCCGATCCGCACACGCTGGTCCTGGACGAGGCGACCTCCCTCCTCGACCCCCGCGCGGCCCGCCACCTGGAGCGCTCCCTGGCCCGCGTGCTGGACGGGCGCACCGTCGTCGCCATCGCGCACCGGCTGCACACCGCCCACGACGCCGACGTCATCGCCGTCGTGGAGAACGGGCGGATCAGCGAGCTGGGCAGCCACGACGACCTGGTCGCCGCGGACGGGGCGTATGCGGCGCTGTGGCGGTCCTGGCACGGCTGACACCAGCCGCCGGGCCGGGGAAGGGGTCGGGAAGCGGGCGGTCGGCCGTCCGTCCCGGACCCCTTACTGGCGCCCGACGCGCCTGTGCCGCGCTATCCCCGTGGCTGCCGTTGCGCAGTGCCATCGCGGGGTGAAACGCTGGAGGTGGCACCGGCGCGCGGACGTGCCGCAGTCATCCGGTTCGGAAGGGCGCGGCCCGCGCCCAGTGCTCCCCGTGTCCGCCGTCGTGCACGGCGGCGCCCGGTTCCGTCCCATCACCAGGAGGTACCCGTGGACAGCACCGACGGTTGGGGAGACGACGTCTACCAGCCCGACGGATCCGAGGTGCAGGACGACGCGGGGCTGCTCGACGCCGAGGACACTCTGCTCTCCGACGGGGTCGGGGACCCTCTCGACCGGGGCTGGTCACCACCGGAGCGGCCCTGGGCGGTGGAGCACGTGGGCGTGACCGCGGCCGAGGGACACCGCGGCGAAACCCTGGACGAGCGCCTCGCCGAGGAGCTTCCGGACATCACGGTCCCGGACGGCGACGACATCGGCGACTGGTCGGACGGCGACGGGGAACCGCTGGACAACGAGGTGGGCGACATCCGCTCCGGCCGCCTTGTCGCCCCCGACGAAGGGGCGCACGAGGACGAGGAGAGCGGCCTTGTCGCCACCGACGTCGGCATCGACGGCGCCGCCTCCTCAGCCGAGGAGGCGGCCGTGCACATCGTCGACGAGGAGACCCCGTCCGGCTGACGCCGCAGATCCCCCGCGCCCCTCAAGGAGAGGCCATGCAGCAGGACAAGCAGCCTGACTACCACCCCGTCGTCTTCCGCGACCGCGCCGCCGGCTACGCCTTCCTCACACGGTCCACCGCCACCAGCGACCAGACCATCGAGTGGGACGACGGCGGGACGTACCCGGTCGTGGATGTCGAGATCTCGTCCGAGAGCCACCCCTTCTACACCGGTAAGGCACGGACGGTGGACTCGGAGGGGCGCATCGCCCAGTTCGAGCGTCGGTACGGCAGCGCGGGGCAGGCGGCCGGCGGTGAGGCGAACCGGTAGTCCGCCGCGCCGGGCCGCGCTCAGATGACGTTGAGCGCCGCCGCGCAGCCCACCCCGCCGAGCAGCATGAACGCCGGCATCAGCACCTTCAGCTCGACCCAGCTGCCCGCCCGGAACCGCATCACCTTCGGTGGACCCACCGGGTACCAGCGCTTGCGACCCAGCGGTATGGGCCACAGGATCGGGCAGCCCGACACCGTCAGCGCGTCCCCGATGTCGTGCACCAGAGCGCCCAGGACGATCGGCAGGCCGAGCCACAGGTACTCCTGGCCCGGCGCCGTGAACAGCCAGTCGGAACCATTGCCCGGTTTGTCCAGTACGCCGGCGAGAATCCAGGCGCTCGTCGCGGCCAGCAGCCACACCAGCACATCGCTGCTCGAACCGCGTGCCGCCCGCCACAACAGCCCCTCGATCGCCAGCACCATGTGCACGAAGAGGATGGCCAACACCGCCCACCGGCCGCCCAGGATGGCCGCGACCGAGGTGCCCGCGCCGATCAGCACCGCCCACAGCCACGTGTGCGTCAGCGTACGGTGACCGCCCGACCGGCGCGGGTCGCCGGGCTTCCTGGTCGCCTTGTAGACGGCGTACGACAGCTTGTCGACGATCTCGCACACCCAGCGGGAGACGGGTCCGAAGGCCCGCGAGATGGTCGCCGCCTTGTGGTCCAGATCCGGGGCCAGTGCGGCACCCGCGCAGATCAGTGCGCCGACGAGCAGGACCGGCCAGGGCATCGGATGGCCTGCCGCCGCGGCGGCCGCCCCCACCCCGAGCCAGGCCGCGGCCCCCGACAGTGAGTGTGCTGGTCCCATCATGGCCGCTTCCCGCCCCATTCCTCTTGTCGCGCTGTCCAGTTGTCAGTGTCCGCTGACGCCTTGTCGGCGACACAGCGTAGCGTCGGCGATCTTCGGACCGGCATCCGATTCCCCCATCCGGTGTCAGGGCAGGCAAGATGGGGACGTGACCCTCATCGATCAGCTCCCACAGACCGCAGACCCCGACGCCCTCTACGAAGCCTTCGAGTCGTGGGCCGGGGAGCGCGGCCTCACCCTCTATCCGCACCAGGAGGAGGCGCTGATCGAGGTGGTCTCGGGAGCGAACGTGATCGTCTCGACTCCCACCGGCTCCGGCAAAAGCATGATCGCCGCGGGCGCGCACTTCGCGGCGCTCGCCCGGGACGAGGTCACCTTCTACACCGCGCCGATCAAGGCGCTGGTCTCGGAGAAGTTCTTCGAGCTGTGCAAGCTCTTCGGCACCGAGAACGTCGGCATGCTCACCGGTGATGCCTCCGTCAACGCGGACGCCCCTGTGATCTGCTGCACAGCTGAGGTCCTCGCCTCCATTGCGCTGCGCGACGGCAGGCAGGCCGACGTCGGCCAGGTCGTGATGGACGAGTTCCACTTCTACGCCGAGGGCGACCGCGGCTGGGCGTGGCAGATCCCGATCCTGGAACTGCCGCAGGCGCAGTTCATCCTGATGTCGGCGACTCTCGGCGATGTCTCGATGTTCGAGAACGACCTGACCCGCCGCACCGGGCGCCCGACCGCGGTGGTGCGCTCGGCGACCCGTCCGGTGCCCCTCTCGTACGAGTACCGCCTCACCCCGCTCACCGAGACGCTCACCGACCTCCTGGAGACCCGGCAGGCCCCCGTCTACATCGTCCACTTCACACAGGCCCAGGCCGTGGAGCGGGCCCAGGCGCTGATGAGCATCAATATGTGTTCGCGCGAGGAGAAGGACGAGATCGCCGCGCTGATCGGCAACTTCCGCTTCACCACCAAGTTCGGCCGCAACCTCTCGCGTTACGTACGCCACGGCATCGGCGTCCATCACGCCGGCATGCTGCCCAAGTACCGCCGCCTCGTGGAGAAACTCGCCCAGGCCGGTCTGTTGAAGGTCATCTGCGGCACGGACACACTGGGCGTCGGTGTGAACGTCCCCATCCGCACCGTTCTGTTCACGGCGCTGACCAAGTACGACGGGAACCGGGTGCGCACCCTTCGCGCCCGTGAGTTCCACCAGATCGCGGGCCGCGCCGGGCGCGCGGGATTCGACACGGCAGGCCTTGTCGTGGCACAGGCGCCGGAGCACGTGATCGAGAACGAGAAGGCGCTCGCCAAGGCAGGCGACGACCCGAAGAAGCGCCGCAAGGTGGTGCGCAAGAAGGCACCGGAGGGCTTCGTCGGCTGGACGGAGCACACCTTCGAGAAACTGATCGCCTCCGAGCCGGAGCCGCTCACCTCCCGCTTCCGGGTCACCCACACGATGCTGCTGTCGGTGATCGCCAGGCCGGGCAACGCCTTCGAGGCGATGCGTCATCTGCTGGAGGACAACCACGAGCCGCGCAAGCAGCAGCTGCGGCACATCCGGCGTGCGATCGCGATCTACCGCTCGCTGCTGGACGGCGGCATCGTCGAGAAGCTCGACGAGCCGGACGCCACCGGCCGCATCGTGCGCCTCACGGTCGATCTTCAGCAGGACTTCGCGCTCAACCAGCCGCTGTCCACGTTCGCCCTGGCCGCATTCGAACTCCTCGACCCGGAATCCCCCTCGTACGCCCTCGACATGGTCTCGGTCATCGAGTCCACGCTCGACGACCCGCGGCAGATCCTGGTCTCCCAGCAGAACAAGGCGCGCGGTGAGGCCGTGGCGGCGATGAAGGCCGACGGAGTGGAGTACGAGGAGCGCATGGAGCGCCTCCAAGACGTGACGTACCCCAAACCGCTGGAGGAACTGCTCTTCCACGCGTACAACACCTACCGCAAGAGCCACCCGTGGGTCGGTGACCATCCGCTGTCGCCGAAGTCGGTCATCCGTGACATGTACGAACGGGCCCTGTCCTTCACTGAGTTCGTCTCCTTCTACGAGCTGGCCCGCACCGAGGGCATCGTGCTGCGCTACCTGGCCGGCGCCTACAAGGCCCTCGATCACACCGTCCCGGACGACCTGAAGTCGGAGGACCTGGAGGACCTGATCGCCTGGCTCGGCGAGATGGTGCGCCAGGTCGACTCCAGCCTGCTCGACGAGTGGGAGCAACTGGCCAACCCTGAGGAACTGACGGCCGAGGAAGCCCAGGAGAAGGCCGACGAGGTCAAGCCCGTCACCGCGAACGCGCGCGCATTCCGCGTCCTGGTCCGCAACGCCATGTTCCGCCGCGTGGAGCTCGCCGCCCTCGACCAGATCGAGGAACTCGGCGAAATGGACGCCGAGTCCGGCTGGGACAGCGAGGCGTGGGGCGCGGCCATGGACAGGTACTGGGACGAGTACGAGGAGCTCGGCACCGGCCCCGACGCCCGCGGCCCGAAGCTGCTGATGATCGAGGAGGAGCCGAAGAACGGGCTGTGGCGCGTCCGGCAGACCTTCGCCGACCCCAACGGCGATCACGACTGGGGCATCAGCGCCGAGATCGACCTCGCGGCCTCCGACACGGAGGGCCGCGCCGTCGTCCGGGTCACCGACGTCGGCCAGCTGTGAGCACAGGAGAAACCCATCCATGACGAACCCAGCCGAGAGGCTCGTCGACCTGCTCGACCTGGAGCAGATCGAGGTCAACATATTCCGTGGCCGCAGCCCGCAGGAGTCCCTGCAGCGGGTCTTCGGTGGCCAGGTGGCCGGCCAGGCGCTGGTCGCCGCTGGCCGCACCACGGACGGCGAACGGCCGGTGCACTCGCTGCACGCGTACTTTCTGCGCCCGGGAATCCCGGGCGTGCCCATCGTGTACCAGGTCGAACGGGTGCGTGACGGAAGGTCCTTCACGACCCGCCGGGTCACGGCCGTACAGCGGGGCCGCACGATATTCAATCTGACCGCCTCCTTCCACAAGCCTGAAGAGGGAAGCTTCGAGCACCAGTTGCCGCCGGCCCGGAAGGTGCCGGACCCGGAATCGCTGCCGACGGTGGCGCAGGAGGTCGAGGAGCATCTCGGCGGCCTGCCCGAGACGCTGGAACGGATGGCCCGGCGTCAGCCCTTCGACATCCGGTATGTGGACCGGCTGCGCTGGAACGTCGAGGAGATCAAGGACGCCGAGCCGCGCAGCGCCGTGTGGATGCGTGCCGTCGGCCCGCTCGGGGACGACCCCCTTGTGCACACCTGCGCGCTCACCTACGCGAGCGACATGACGCTCCTGGACGCCGTCCGCATCCCCGTCGAACCGCTGTGGGGTCCACGCGGCTTCGACATGGCGTCGCTGGATCACGCCATGTGGTTCCACCGGCCGTTCCGCGCGGACGAGTGGTTCCTCTACGACCAGGAGTCCCCGATCGCGGTGGGCGGCCGCGGTCTTGCCCGGGGTCGCATCTACGACCTCGAGGGACGCCTGCTCGTCTCGGTCGTCCAGGAGGGACTGTTCCGCAGACTCGAGCGGTGACGAAGGGGCGTCCGGCGCCTGGGCCGTCGCCCGGCGCCGCGCCGGTCATGGGTTTCTGCGGCGCAGCCATCCGAACATCCCTCGTGATGGTGTCAGCTCGCGCTGCGCGGGCGTCTGCTGACGGACGTCCGCGGTTCCCGGGGGCCGTTCTTCCGAGACCGCACACAATGGCCCTGGGGCACGCCGGTGCCGGCGGGCCTCGATGAGCGCCTGCCTCAAGTCGGCCAAAAGCCATCCGACCTCGTCCGGGTCGTCCGCCGTCGTGATCCGCGCGACGATCCGGGCCGCGGGCGACTCGGGCGGCACCTGCAGGGACTGCGCAGGCCGGAGCCGATACAGCTCGGCCCGCTCATAAGGATCGCGGACAATCTCCTCCACCTGAGCCGGATCCAGCAGGGACGCCATCACCGCGGCCTTCGCCCAGGGGTCCTCCGTCTGACGCAGCTGGAACCCGAGATGGCGCCCTCGCCAGTTGCGGGGCCGCAGATCCAGGCCCGCGTCCAGCTGGTCGCGCAGGCCTTCCGGCGTCCGGCCGGTGAGCAATGGCAGGTTCGCCTCTCCGGCGGCGAACTGGCTCAGCTCCTCGGCCAGATACAGCCAGACCACGGCCCTGTAGCGGTTCAGGTACCACTTCACCGGGACCACCAGGCCCAGGCGCGCGAACCGCGTGAACCTGGCCGGAGTGACCCCCATCAGGGCCGCTCCGTCCCGCGTGCCCACTGCCTTGACCCGCTCCCGCAGTCCCTCGGGGAATCCGTCCTCACGGCGCACGCGGTCGATCTCCGCGCGCAGAACGCGGCGGCCTCCTCCCCGCTCGCCGGAAACGGTCCGCACGTACCCCAGCTGTACCGCGAGTTCGAACTCGCCCCGCCTGAGGTCCAGTTCCCGTGCGGCGCGGCTCAAGGCCAGCGACGGCCGCCGCGCCGCGGATCCCGCGGCGTTGTGGGTGGCCTCGGTGATGGTCGACGCGAAAGTCTGTCCGGACATGGCAATTCTCCCCCGTGGAGTCCCTGACGGGCGTCGTGTACGCCCGCCTCGGGAAAAACCGTAGCTGGAGCGCCGAATCCCGGTATTTTCCTGTGGATAACTCCTCGCACCGGCCTTTTCCACAGGTCAGCGGCCCACCGCGACCACCGGGCGCCCAGCCCTGCCCACACCCACCCTGACCAGGCTCTATTTACGCGTCAGAGGCTCTTCGCGCGATGGCCGCGCGCTCTTGCAGCAGGAGAGGGGAGAGGCGCGTGCCCCGCCGTCAGAGGTCCACGGTCGGCGTCTGCTCCCGCTCCCGTGATTCCACGGCGAGGTGCTCCCCGACCCGGTTCACGAGCAGCGTCATCTCGTACGCGATCTGGCCGATTTCAGCCTCGGCGGCGCTGAGCACGCACAGGCAGCTGCCCGGACCGGCGGCGGTGACGAACAGGATCGCGTCGTCGAATTCGATCATGGTCTGACGAACCTGACCCGCGCCGAAGTGCCGGCCCGAGCCCTTCGCCAGGCTGTGCAGACCGGAGGAGACCGCGGCTAGATGCTCGGCGTCCTCCCGCCGTAGCCCCGTACTGGTGCCGGTCACCAGTCCGTCGTTTGACAGCACCAACGCGTGCCGTATGTGCTCCACGCGCTCCGTCAGGTCGTCCAGGAGCCAGCCGATCTCCGAGTTCTGTGCCATGGTCCTCTCTCCCCGTGGACGTAGCTCCCCCTGGCAGGAGGATCCGATCAGCCAGCCTTCACCACCGTCGCCCTCCCGGCAAGCAGGATGGGGGCATGGCACAGAAGATGACCGACGAGGAATGGCGGGCCTTCGTCTCGCACGGCACCCGCACCGGGAAACTCTCCACCGTCCGCGCCGACGGCAGTCCGCATGTGGCGCCGATCTGGTTCCTGCTCGACGGAGACGACGTGGTCTTCAACACCGGCAAGGAGACCGTGAAAGGACGGAATCTGGCCAGGGACGGCCGGGTCGCCCTCTGCGTGGACGACGACCGACCCCCGTACGACTTCGTCGTGCTGCAGGGGCGAGCGGAGCTGTCGGAGGACCTCGATGAGGTGCGGTACTGGGCAACCCGGCTCGGCGCTCGGTACATGGGCGAGGAGCGGGCCGAGGAGTTCGGCGCCCGCAACGGCGTTCCGGGAGAGCTCCTCGTCCGGGTACGGATCGAGAAGGTGCTGGCCCATTCGGCCGTCGCCGAGTAGCACGTCAGCCCACGGAGTCGAGCAACCGGGCGGTGTGCATCCGCCCGGCGTACTCGACGAGACGGATCAGCACCTCCTTCCCGGAGTCGCGGTCCCGTGCGTCGCAGAGCACCACGGGTGTGCCCTGGTCGAGGTCGAGAGCGCGCGAGACGTCGTGGGCGCCGTAGGTGCGGGCGCCCACGAAGCAGTTGACCGCCACCACGAACGGGATGTGCCGGTGCTCGAAGTAGTCCACCGCGGGGAAGCAGTCCTCGAGTCGCCGGGTGTCCGCGAGGACGACGGCGCCGAGGGCGCCCTGGGACAGTTCGTCCCACAGGAACCAGAAGCGGTCCTGGCCCGGCGTGCCGAAGAGGTAGAGCGAGAGTCCGGACCGGATCGTGATGCGCCCGAAGTCCATGGCGACGGTCGTCGTTACCTTCTGATCCACGCCGTCGGTGTCGTCCACGGACTGGCCGGCTTCGCTCAGCAGTTCCTCGGTGCGCAGCGGCCTGATCTCGCTGACCGCGCCCACCAGAGTGGTCTTGCCCACGCCGAACCCGCCGGCGACCAGTATCTTCAACGCCAGGGCGGTCATCTCGTCCTCGGGGGCGTCGGAGTGCTCGGAGACCATCGATCACTTCTCTCGGGAGTGCCGACAACGGTCGACGTCAGTACATCCGTGCAGAGTCAGCATCATGGCAACTGCGACCGCTCTTCGAGGGGTTGGACCGCTATTTGCCCGATCTGACCACCTCTCGCCCATTCGGTGCCCGAATGGGTGCACAACTCGGCACGAGCCCGGCTCACGGCGGTTGCGGCCCATCGCCTACAGCGCCCTCAGTCCCTCGATGACCTAGCGCAGAATCCGTTCGTCGGGCAGTTGAGCCGGCGGCACGGGGCGGCTGATCGTGACGCAGCCCAGTTCCAGCAGATCCCCGAGGAGCACGCGAACGACACCGACGGGCAGGTCGGCGCCCGCGGCGAGTTCGGCGACGGACTGTGTCTCGATGCGGCACAGGTCGATGAGCGCGCGGTGTTCCGGGCCCAGTGCCGTGTCGTCGTCGACGTTCGGCGCCCCGGTGTCGAGCGAGACGAGGGCGATGAGGTCGAAACGCACCCCGGTGGGGCCCGGTTTGGTGCGCCCGCCGGTCATCGCGTAGGGGCGGACGAGCGGTCCCGCCTCGCGGTCGTACCACTGGCTGCCCGGCTGGTCCGGGGCGCCTGTCCGGTCCTCGGTCATCTGCGACCGCCTTCGCTCGTCATCCGGCGGCAGGCGGACGCGTGGCCACACGAGGAGGGGTGTAGAGGTGCTCGCCGACACGTTTCACCAACCGCGCCATCTCGTATGCCACCAGGCCGATGTCGGCCGTGACGGCCGTGAGGACGGCGAGACAGGACCCGTCGCCCGCGGCTGCCACGAAGAGGAAGCCGTCGTCCATCTCGACCATCGTCTGGCGTACTCCACCGGCGCCGAAGTGTCGGCCCGCGCCCTTGGCGAGGCTGTGGAAGCCGGAGGCGACGGCCGCGAGGTGTTCCGCGTCCTCACGGCTGAGATCGCCGGAGGCGCCGATCGCCAGTCCGTCGTTCGAGAGCACCACTGCGTGCCGGACCTCGCCCACGCGCAGCACCAAGTCGTCCAGCAACCAGTCGAGTTCGCCCGACCGCTGGGCGGTCCTCATGCTCGGGTCCTGAATCATGCGGGGTCTCCTTCGCTGCTGTCGCCGACGGGTCCCGCCGCGTGACCGGGTGCGTGGCCACCGCCACGTGCCCAGCCGTCGCGGTAGGCCGCCATGCGGTCCCGTACGAGTTCGGGGGTGCGCTCGTCGTCGCGCCGTGATGGCTGCGTGCCCGCGACGGGCTCCTGCCGGCGCTGCGCGCGCAGTTGGGGGGCAAGGCTCGCCTGCCGTACGCGTCGCGGCAGGTCCTCGGATCCCTCGGAGTCGTCGGAGGGGCGGTGCAGCCTCAGCGTGGTGACTCCGGGCGGCGCGGTCTCGGCCGAGGCGTCAGCGGATGTCTGCACCCCGGCCTGAGCGGAGCCCGCCAGCGCGGGCCGTTCCGCGGCCTGTTCCACGGGCTCCTTCTGTACCGTGGCCGCAGCCACGCGCGCGTACTCGCGATCCTCGTGCCGTTCGGCGTCCGCCGTACGTGGGGATCGTTCCACCGCACCGCTGTGCAGCAGAGCGGTCGGCAGGAGGACGACCGCGGTCGTGCCGCCGTAGGGAGAGGTCCGAAGGTGCACCTTGATGCCGTGCCTGGAGGCGAGCCTGCTGACCACGAAGAGGCCGAGCCGGTCGCTGTCGAAGAGGTCGAGCGCCTCGGACTGCTCGATGCGCCGGTTGGCCTCCGCGAGGGTCTCCTTGCCCAAGCCGAGACCCCGGTCCTCGACCTCGACGGCATAGCCGTTGCCGACGGGTTCCCCGCTGATGCGCACGCGCGTGTGGGGCGGCGAGAACTGGGCGGCGTTCTCGATGATCTCGGCGAGGAGGTGGGTGAGGTCGGCGACCGCGGCGCCGACCACCGAGGCCTCGGAGAGTTGCCGCACCTCTACGCGCGCGTAGTCCTCGACCTCGGAGACGGCTGCGCGTACGACGTTGGTCAGTGAGACAGGCATGCGCCAGGCGCGGCCGGGTGCGGCTCCGGAGAGGATGATCAGACTCTCGGCGTGGCGGCGCATCCGCGTGGTGAGGTGGTCGAGCCGGAACAGGTCGCTCAGTTCGCCCGGGTCCTCGGATCGGCGCTCCATGCTGTCGAGCAGGCTGAGCTGGCGGTGCACCAGGACCTGGCTGCGCCGGGCCAGGTTGACGAAGACTCCGGAGATTCCGCTGGCGAGTTCCGCGCGTTCGACGGCGGCACGCAGGGCGGCGCGGTGCACGGTGCCCAGGGCCTCGGCGACCTGGCCGGTCTCGTCCTCCGCGGCCGGACCGGATGGCGCCTCGGCGTTGACGTCGATCTCCTCCCCGGCGCGCAGCTTGCGCATGGCCTGCGGGAGTTTGTGGCGGGCGATTTCCAGGGCGCTGTTACGCAGGCTGACCAGTTCGACGACGAGTCCGCGTCCGATGCGTACGGAGATGACGAGCGACGCGGCGACGGCGGCCAGGCCCAGGAGGACGGCGGCGCCGGCGGGGGTGAGGACGCCGCGGGTGAAGGGGTCGGCCCGGTGGGCCACGCCACGGCCCGCGTCCGCCTCGATGGTCCGCATGCCGTCCTGCACGCGCGCGTGTGCGGGGTTCCAGGTGGCTGCCGGGGCGGCGTCGACAGCCTGTACACCGGGTCGGCCGGCCAGCACCTTGTCCTCGACGGCACCGACGTCGGCGTATGCGCTGCCTTTCGCGAGTCGCTGCCAGGCGGCCCGTTCGGAACCGCGCAGGTCGGCCACGGCGGACGCGGTCAGGGTCCGCCGTGTGTCGACGGCGCCGGTGAACAGTCGGAGGCGTTCGCCGTCGAGGGTACCCGCGAGGCGGGCGCTGGAGAGGACCGCGTCCTCCTGGGCGAGTGACTCCGCCGCACGGGAGAACTCGAGCAGCACACGCGCGTCGGAGCCGAGGTCGGCGTTCTGGACGCCGGTGAGCGCGCCGCCCACTCCGAAGGCCGTGACGATGGTCCGGGTGTACTGGCCGTACGTCTCGTCCCAGCCGACCCGGCGGGCGAGGACGTCCTCCCGCAGGGAGCGCAGGGCTTCGGCTCGGGTGACGAAGGCTTCGAGGCGAGCGGGGACACCGGCGGGGAGATCGGTGCCGTCGGCGACCGTGTTGTGGTCGCCGAGCCGCAGTTTGGCCACGGCCCGGTCGGTGCGTCCCGCCAGTGTCTTCAGGTCGCCCTGCTGCTGGGCGGCGGGGTCGGTCGCATAGCGCACGGCGGCCGCCCGTTCGGCCTGGAGTGCCGCCACGGCGTCGGCGACCGGGGCGCGAACTGCGGAGTCCACGCGTTGCAGCTGGCGCAGCCCGGCAATGTCCTGGGCGGTGCTGACGGTGGCGTACGCCCACAGGGCGAGCAGCGACATCACGGGCACCATCAGAAGACAGACGATCTTGGCCCGGACGGTGCGGGGGCGTATGCGCCACCCTCCTGCCCGTACGGGTGAACCGGGCTCCGTGGCGCTTGTCTCGTCGGTCTCGGGGGGCTCGTCGGCCGGCGGGCCGGCGTGCGCGCGGCGGCCGCGCACCGGAGGCGGGGGCGGGGGCTCGGCGCCGGCCATGGCGGTCCTACGGGGTGTTCGCATGGACTCCTCGCTCGGAGTGTGTCGGGACATGCCGGCCGGGACCGCGGTCAGCGGGCCACGCTCTCGACCGGTCGCTGGGCTGACGCGGATGCCTCGCGTTCCCCTGCGGTCGGCGACAGTGCAACGAACGCCGAGGTCAGGAAGAGATAGGACCCGAGGCCGACGGCGAGGGGGAAGATGAACTGCATCGCCGTGGCCCCGGGCAGGGCCGCGCCTGACGGCGTGAGATCGACGCTCACCGCGAGCATCCCGGTGTAGTGCATGCTGCTGACCGCCGCGCCCATGACGAGCGAGGCGACGGCGACCGCGACGGGCGACTTGATGTTGAGGCCCGCCCAGAGGGCCGCCGTCGCCGCGACCACGGCGATCAGGACGGAGACCCCGACGAGCACGGGGTCGTAGTGCACCGTCCCGTGCAGCCGCAGCGCCACCATGCCGAGGTAGTGCATGCTGGCAACGCCGAGCCCGGTGGTGAGCCCTCCGAGGAAGAGAGCCCGGGCGCGGTCCCGGCCGTAGCCGACGGCAAAGACGCCGACGCCTACGACGACCATGGCGACGAGCAGGCTGAGGATGGTCAGCGGCACGTCGTAGCGGATCTCGGTGCCGGTGACGCCGAAGCCCAGCATGGCCACGAAGTGCATGGTCCAGATGCCGGTGCCGATCGCCGAGGCCGCGGTGACGAGCCAGTTGCGACGCGACCTGCCGGTGGCGCCGAGCGCGCGGACCGTGCAGCGCAGCCCGAGGGCGGCGCCGATGCACGCCATCACGTACGACAGCACGGGGGTAAGCCAGCCGAATGTGGCGTGGTCCAGGTGTCCCATGGCCCCGGGACGCTAGTCCGGGCCGGGGCGCGCAATGGGGGCGCATTTCGAAAGGTATTGGAATCTGACGCAGACAGGCCCTGGAACGATCGCGTCACGCTCGAACGTGTGCGCTGCGGCATCGTTCGTGCAGGTTTCGTGGAGGTGAGGAATCATGCGGAACATGAGCGACAACCACACACACGTCCAGGAGTTCTTCGGAGCGCGCGCCGCCGACTGGGACACGCGGTTTCCCGACGACGGCCCGGCGTACGCCGCCGCGGTCGACGCTCTGGGGCTGCGCGGGGGTGACCGCGTGCTCGACGCGGGCTGCGGCACGGGCCGGGCCCTGACGCCGCTGCGTGCGGCCGTGGGGCCCTCGGGAGTGGTCCTGGGGGCCGATCTGACCCCGGCGATGCTCGAGGCCGCCCTGCGGGCCGGACGCGACCGCGACGGTGCACTGCTGCTCACCGACGTGGCCGCGCTCCCTCTGCGCACGAAGTCCCTCGACGCGGTGTTCGCGGCGGGTCTGATCGCTCATCTGCCCCACCCGGCCGAGAACCTCCGGGAGTTGGCGCGTGTGGTGCGGCCCGGGGGCCTGCTGGCCCTGTTCCATCCGATCGGCCGGGCGGCCCTCGCGGCGCGCCAGGGACGCAAGATCACCCCCGACGACCTGCGCGCGAAGGCCAACCTCGACCCTCTGCTGGCCGGTTCCGGCTGGCGGCTGACGTCGTACGTCGACGAGGACGCCCGTTTCCTCGCGCTGGCCGTCCGGGGGGACTGAGCCTCAGCCGCGCCCCGCCACCTCGGCCACCAGCGCGTCCGGGTTGTCGAACATGACGTTGTGCCCCGCACCGGGGACGGTCACCACGCGCACGCCCGCCGCTTCCAGGCTCTCCCTGCCGTTCACCTCTCCGCTCAGCTCGCCCTGGAGATAGACACGGTCGACCTTGAGTGCCTCGAGCAGGCGGCGCATCGTGGGACGCGTGCCCCGCACGAGGTGCGTCGCCGTGCGGTGGAGGGCACGCGGGTCGGCGAGGCGCATGGTGGCAGCCCACGTGGGGCCGATCTTCTCGAGCACGCGCGCGTGGCCTCCGTTTTCCACGTAGTCGTCCTCCGTGTACGCGGCGATGCCGCTGCTGCCGACACCGATCGGCGGGTGGGGATCGAGGTTGGCCTCTATGAGCACCAGCCGGGAGACGAGGTCCGGTCGCCGGTGGGCGAGCACGATGGCCACGGAACCGCCCATGCTGTGCGCCACGAGTTCGGCTCCGACGACCTCCGCCGCGTCCAGTGCGGCGGCCAGCGCGTCGGCATGGTCCTCCAAGCCGTAACCGAAGTCGGCGGGGCGGTCGCTGATGCCGTGCCCCGGCAGGTCGACGAAGAGGGTGCGGCGGCCGACGAGTTCGGGACGCGCCCCTAGATGTGCGTTGTAGACGGCCGAGGACGCGCCCAGCCCGTGCACGTACACGCGCGCGGGTTCCTTCCCCGCCGTCTCGGTCCACCGGATCGCGCTTCCGTTGCCGTCGAACTCGGCTTGCCTCATCGGTCTCTCCTTCGAACCTCCGTCATTTTCACCGCCTTGAGAACATACATCGTATCCGAGGTATTGCGAAGCCGATGTATCACGAGAGTGCGCCACAATACGCGCATGCTGGAGCTCGCCATCCTCGGTTTCCTGTATGACGCGCCGCTGCACGGCTATGAGCTGCGCAAACGCATCACCGCGTTGACGGGGCACGTACGTCCCGTCGCGGAGAGCACGCTGTACCCCGCGATCAAGCGTCTGGAAAAGGCCGGACTACTGGCCCGGGCGACGCAGCCCGGCTCGGTGGCGGCTCCACGCCACGTCCTGACGCTGACCGACGGGGGCAGGCAGGAACTGCGTCGCAGGCTCGCGGAACCGACGCAGCGCGACATCACCGACGAGAACCGCTGGTTCACGGTGCTCGCTTTCCTCAGGCACCTGGAGGACCCGGCTGCGCAGGAAACCGTGCTGCGGCGCCGGCTCGCTTTCCTCGAGCAGCCCGCGAGCTTCTTCTACGAGGGCGACCGCCCGCTGCGCGCAGAGGAGGTGGACGACCCCTTCCGGCGCGGCATCCTCACCATCGCGCGGGCCACCAGCCGGGCCGAACTGGCCTGGCTGAGGACAACGCTCGCGTCACTCGTGGAGGAAGGTCGCTGAGGTCCCTGCCTGCCGGACGGGGCAGCCCTTCACACCAGGGACCGGATGGGTGCCCAGCTCGGCGACGCGATATCCGTTCGGATAGCCCTTGATCTCTCGGTTCTGCCGTGCGAAGTGGGGAGCGCGGCGGCATGAGGCGGACCAGACGGCCGCGGGCGCGCACCGCGCGGCGCACCAACGCGCGCGTGACAGCGCTCGGCGGCTCGTACCGGAAGGTCATGAGGAGAGAGTCGTCGAGCAGGGAGAGCGTCGTCAGGCGCAGGAGCGGTGCCAGCGGGCGCGGATACCAGGAGGCCATCAGGTCCAGGGTGGCGTCGGACACGCGCCGGGCTTCCGCGTCCCATGCGAAGTGCGCTTCCTCGTAGGCGTCGAGGCAGGCCTCGAAGTCCTCATAGGTCTCCGGGATGCCCTTGATGCCCAGGTGCCGCCCCAGGGTGCGGTAGTGCACGACGGAGGCGACGCTCTCATGCCGGGACAGCCGGCGCCATCCGTAGGCGTCGATCCACCGCTTGGGTATCACCACGAAGGTGCACAGGACGTACCGCATGTCGTCGTTGCCGATGTCGTAGCTGCGATGCATCTGGTTGATGCGGCGGATCGCGGTGCGGCCCTCCTCGCTGTCGAAGCCGTGCTCCACGACGGTGTCGAGGAGCAGCGCGGTGTCGTCGTAACGCTTCTGCGTGTGATCCGTGAGCTCCGCGGTCTCAGCGAGCAGCCGGCCGATGCCGGGAACGGCGTACGTGCGGTAGAGGGCCAGCTCCAAGGCGCGGGTGTAGTCCCAGGGGAACTCGTAGGCGGTACTGAGACGGTAGATCTCCAGGGCGTGCTTCTCGGGGTCCAGGCACCGAATCCGTTCGAGCCGCTCGAAGCGCTTCACCGCGCCGTCCCCCTTCTGCCACCGAAGCTCCAACTCTACGTTGAATGGCAGCAGATGCCCGTCCGAGAAGGCAACCACACACGGGGAAGGTGGCCCGGTATGTTCGACAGGGTCCGCAAGTCGTTCGACAGATTCGTCAAGTCTCTGCGTACGGAGGCGGCCGCCGACAGGGAGAAGCGCACGCACAATCTGTTCGAGGCTGCGGCCGCCTATGTGTCGGCGTGTGCCGAGGACGACCAGGACCGGATGGACGAGGCCGTGGCATGGGTGTCTCCGGAGGCACTGTCGTTCGGCGTGAACGAGCTGGCTTGCCGCGCGGTCATCGCCCTGGCGCGGGAGCGCGACGAGTCGCCGCGGACGGTCGCCCGCACGCTCCTCGGCCTGCCCGCCGCCTGACGACCGAGATCCGTCCGGTCGTTTCGTCCCGTCCGCCGGACAAGTGCAGCCCCTCGTGTGATTCGCACTCGTGACAACCTGCTCACGGGCGCATTAGGGTGCGCCGACGAACGAACCCGTAGGGAGGATGGCATGGCCGGGACGGACGAGGACGCCGTCGCCGCCGAGGACGACGCTCTGTATGTACTGACGGCGGCTCTTTTGACGCCCGCACAGTTCCCGAGCGTGCTGGGCGACGACTATCCGGACGCCTGCGCGGCTCTCGACCTGCCACCCGTGGCCGACGGGTACGGCCTCGTGCTCGGCCAGGACGGTGACGGTGCGCGCTGGACGGTGGTCGTCGACGACGTGTCACTGGTGGCCGTCGCGATCGCGTCCTGGGACTGCGGAATGGAGTACGACCTGTCGCCCGACGAGCGGACGATCGTCGCCGCCCTGCCGGGCTGGCCGCTGGACGTGGCCGTCGCGGCGCCCGGGGTGCCGGCCCCGCACGACCCCGCACCCGAACTCGGCGACCGCAAGCCGCTCTCCCCGCCGGACACCGACACCTGGGGGCCGGCGCAACGACGCCTGGGCGCCGACCATATCGCGCTGCAGTGGGCCATGTGGCGCGAGCAGATCGACGACGCCGCCTTCACACCCGCAGACGACGGGGCGGCGCCCGAGGAAGGGGCGGAGCCCGCCGAAGGCGAGGGCGCCGGCAAGCTCGGCAGCGGCGTTCGCCGCGTCCTCGCGGAGGCGCGCGCTTACGTGGACACTCCTCCGCCCCTGGGGCGTGTCCGTTCCTCGTTCGCCCCGGGTGACGCACGCACGCTGCGTGCCGATGGCCCCGGCTGGTCCATGGTGGCCAGGACCGACGACATCGCGTTCGTCCTCCTCGACGAGGAGCCTGGCGAGGTAGTCCCGGTGCGACGGGGGCCGCAGCTGCCGGGACTGCTGGAAGCACTCGACAAGATGGCGGTACGCCCGGCCTGAGACGGCGGGGACGAGACAGGAGGCCGGGGCGTGGTGGACAAGGGGTTGCGTTGTGAACCCCCATACGGCCGACTGCGCCCCTGTGGTCCACACCCATGGTCGTAGGGCTTCCGTGGTCGCAGCATGGGCAGCCCCGCGCTCCCGTCGTGTCCCGGAGGCCCGTCATGCGACCGTTCCGAAGCATTGCGTTGTTCGCCGCCGCCCTGCTGACCTCGGCCCTCACCGGGCCCGCGGCAGCTGCCGGCGGTGGCCACTGCGAACGGCAGGAGCAGGCATGGGTACCGGGCGCGGAGCTCCAGCAGAGCGCCTGTCTGGACGACCTGACGACGTCCGGGCTCGCGGGGACCTCATACACGGACATGGCCGACCAGGCGGGGTTGACGGCAAGAGCCACCCGCACCCCTTCCGGCGTGCCGGGACTGCAGATCGACGGGTACTTCCCGGACGAGTCGCACTTCAATTCCACACACGGCTGGCGGCACGACGCCCAGTTCGTGATCCGGCTGCCCGACCGGTGGAACGGCGGCCTCGTCGTCACAGGAGCTCCTGGTACGCGCAGGCAGTACGCGACCGACACAGCCATCTCCGACCGGGTGCTCGCCCAAGGCTATGCGTACGCGGCCACCGACAAGGGGAACAGCGGGTCGGACTTCTACCGCGACGGGACCCGTCCCGGTGACGCGGTCGCCGAGTGGAACCGGCGCACGACGCAGCTCACGCTCGCCGCCAAGCGCGTGGTCGCCCAGCGCTACGGGCACGCCCCCCGGCGCACGTACATGACCGGGATCTCCAACGGCGGCTACCTCACGCGCTGGCAGCTGGAGCACCACCCCGAGCTGTACGACGGCGGGGTGGACTGGGAGGGCGCGCTGTGGACGGCCGACGGCCCGAACCTGCTGACGTCGCTGCCGGTGGCCGTGGCCCGGATGCTCGGCTCGGCCCGGGATGAGGACCTGTACGCCGCCGGGTTCGCACGCGGATCGGAGTTCCTGTGGCCCTACCACGAGAAGGCGTACTGGGGTGTCACGCAGAAGATCTACCGCGCTGAGTTCGATCCCTCTTACGACACCGGCTGCCCCGGCGCGTCCGCCGGGTCGGCGCCGGAGCAGATCCTGGCGCCCTGCCGCTCGGACGCGGCGTACGACTATGCGGCGCGCCCTGCGTCCGTGCACCGCGCGGTGGCCCGCGTCGCCCTCACGGGACGGATCGGAAAGCCGCTGATCACTCTGCACGGCGACCTGGACTCCCTGCTGCCCAAGGCCACGGACTCGGACGTCTACGAGCGCATGGTGGCTCGCAGCGGCCGTGGGCCGCTGCACCGCTACTACACCGTCGAGGGCGGCACCCACGTCGACGGGCTCTACGACACCTATCCCGAGCGGTTGCGGCCGATCCTGCCCTGCTACCGAGCCGCTTTCGACGCGCTCACCGCATGGGTGGAGCGGGGCGTGCGGCCGCCCGCGGACCGTGCCGTCGGCAGGCCCGCGGGCGGCGACGTGGTCGACTCCTGCGCGCTGGCGGGTGACGCTGTGGGCCGCTAGTCCCTCAGCGGCCCAGTTCCTTGCGTGCGACTCGACGCAGCCTGCGCCGCTGGGAGGGGTCCAGGGTGAGGTACGCAACCGTCGGAACCCCCAGCACGATCAGGAGGGCGGCCCACCAGGGCAGCCAGATCCACAGGATGAGCCCGACCAGCACTCCCCCTGCGGCGATCTTCGCGTTCTTCGACATGTGTCGCCTCCTTCGCGGCCACAGCCGCTCGCGGGCCTCCGCGGCACCGCTCTCTGATCTGAGAACGGGCGCGTGCCGCGGGCGGTTCCGGGCCCTGACCCTGATACAACCCTGAGCCGCGACCCTCAGTCATCCCCGAGAGACCTCCCCCGGCGACTCTGCTCAGTAGTCAAATTTGAGGAGACCGTGGAACCGGGGACCGACCCGATCGATGCTCGACGCCCGGTGTTCACCCGGCCGTCGCGCAGCGTTCGGCGCCGGGGCCAACTCTGGCCGCTGTCAACGCACTTGCGCCTCAGGAGGCTCGATGTCCCCGTATGCCGTCGGTCGACGCCGTGTTTACCGATCTGTCGCCGCGAGCCTCCCGCTCGCGGTGCTGGCCGCACTTGCGGTCTCCGGCACGGCGAACGCACACGACGCCCAGCCGAAGGTGACACGGACCGCCACGCTCGGTGACATCCCGCTGGGGGCGTTCAGCAACGCGTTGCTGCCCGGCACGGTCGGCGACGACCACGGCATCGACCTCGGTGGGATCGGCAGCGACATCTACCCGGCAGGCCGCAAGGGCGAGTTCTGGACCGTGACGGACCGGGGGCCCAACGGCCAGATCAAGGTGGACGGCACGAAGCGCCGCACGTTCCCGGTGCCCGGCTTCGACCCGGCGATCGTGAAGATCCGCGTCTCGGGCGAGAGCGTGAAGGTGCTCGACGCCATCCCGATCACCACCGCGTCCGGCAAGCCCGTCACCGGGCTGTCCAACCAGGTGGGCCGTGACGAGGCGCCGTACTCGTACGACGCCCACAAGACGCTCTCGTACAACCCGAACGGTCTCGACACCGAGGGCATCGTGCGAGCCGAGGACGGCAGCTTCTGGCTGGTCGACGAGTACGGGCCGTCGCTGATCCACGTCTCCGGGCGCGGGAAGGTCCTCACGCGGTATGTCCCCAAGGGGCTGAGCCTGGCCGGCACCGATTATCCGGTGGTCGAGGCCCTGCCGTCCGTCCTGCTGCACCGGAAGACCAACCGGGGCTTCGAAGGGCTCGCGCAGCTCCCGGGCGGCGACCTCGTGATCGCTCTGCAGAGCCCGCTGTCCCTGCCGGACGCCGACGCGGGCGACGCATCGCGCACCACGCGACTGCTGCGTTTCTCGCCGAAGAAGCGGGCTGTGACCGCGGAGTACGCGTACCGGTTCGACCCGGTGAACGTCGTGGACCCGAGCGAGGACGACACCTCCGAGCTGAAGATCTCCTCCGTGGTGGCCGTCGGGGATGACAAGCTGCTCGTCGAGGAGCGCACCGACAAGGCGGCACGGCTTCAGCTGGTCCGCCTCACGCGGAGCGCGAACATCCTGGGTGGCCCCTACGACGACGACACCACCTCTCCGTCCCTGGAACAGCTCGACGACCCGGCCGCCTCCGGTGTTCCGGTGCTGTGCAAGCGGTTGGTCGTCGACCTCGGCACCGTCGAGGGCGTACCCGGGAAGATCGAGGGCGTCGCGCGCGTGGATCACGACACGCTCGCGCTCATCAATGACAACGACTTCGGCATGACGGACGGTTCGGGCGCGTTCGACGCACAGGGCCGGCTGGTCGACAGCGGTATCGAGACCACGGTGGTGTACGTGCGGCTGCCCGACGGGATCTGAGCCCGCGTTTCAGTGCGCCACGCGTGCGTGCACCGTGACAAGCGGTCCACGCGCGCGTGGCCTTCGCCGCCCGGGGGGCCTGCGCGTCCTTGACTCAGGGTGATGCCGCGGGCGTGGCGAACAGCGACTCGATGTCACTCGGCAGGCTGCTGGGAAGCTCGCTGGGCAACCATGACGGCAGCTTGGTCGGCAGCTTCGAGGGAAACCTCGACGGCAGTGCCGTGGGCAGTTCGGACGGGATGCCGAAAGAGGGCGAGCGACTTGTGCTCGCGCTGGTCTCGGTGGACGACTTGCGCTGCGCGGATCCGCCACCGCTGTTCAGCACCAGCACCACGGCCACGATCCCCAGCGCCATGATCACGGCGAGCGCCAGGAAAAGGGTGTTGCGGCGCGGGCCGGGCGCCCCGGACGGCCCCGGCGGAAGGGCGTCGCCGCCGCCCGACGACCAGTGTCCGCCGCCGTGCGGCGGACCATAACCCCCGGATGGAGTTCCGGACCCCTCCGGAGGAGACGGACCGTAGCCCCCTGGAGGCGGGCCGTTGGCTGCGGACGGCGGACCGGAGCCGCTCCGGTCCCAAGGCGGCGTGTCTCCCGGCGGCTGGGGTGGCGTCGGCGGCATGGCCATACCGCCCAGAGTCGCCGCGGACCGGTCACGGCGCGACCCCCGCACGTCAGTTGATACGGACTCATGTCATGGATCGCATGATTCCGGAGCATTCCGCGCGAAGGTCGGCCGCTCGGGCCCGGTCGCGATCAGCCGCGCGCGCCCAGCAGATGATCCATGGCGAGCTGGTCGAGCTGTTCGAAGGCCATACCGCGCGTGGCGGCCGCCTCCACGTCGAAGTCCTCGAACGCGGCGCGGTCGGCGAGCAGGGCCCGCAGGCCGTCGGCCGCGGTCGGCTGCGCCAGCTCGTCCACCCGGGAGGCACGCAGCGCCTCCTGGACCTCCGGGTCCGCGCGGAACGCGGCGGCACGCTCCTTCAGGATGAGGTAGTTGCGCATGCAACCAGCCGCCGAGGCCCACACGCCGTCGAGGTCCTCGGTCCGCGGCGGCTTGAAGTCGAAGTGCCGCGGCCCGTCGTATCCGGCGCTCTCCAGGAGATCGACCAGCCAGAACGCCGCCCGCAGGTCTCCCGCACCAAAACGCAGGTCCTGGTCGTACTTGATGCCGGACTGACCGTTGAGATCGATGTGGAAGAGCTTGCCCGCCCACAGGGCCTGGGCGATACCGTGCGGGAAATTGAGACCGGCCATCTGCTCATGGCCCACCTCGGGATTGACCCCATACAGCTCCGGACGCTCCAGACGCTCGATGAAGGCCAATGCATGGCCGACCGTCGGCAGCAGGATGTCACCGCGCGGCTCGTTCGGCTTGGGCTCGATGGCAAAACGCAGGTCGTAGCCCTGCGAGGTGACGTACTCACCCAGGAGGTCGAACGCCTCCTTCATACGGTCCAGAGCCACCCGCACATCCTTGGCCCCACCGGACTCCGCACCCTCACGACCGCCCCAGGCGACATACGTCTTCGCGCCCAGCTCCACCGCCAGGTCGATGTTACGGACGGTCTTGCGCAACGCGTAACGACGCACGTCCCGGTCGTTGGCGGTGAACGCGCCGTCCTTGAAGACAGGGTGGGTGAACAGGTTGGTGGTGGCCATCGGCACGCTCATCCCGGTCGTGTCCAGGGCCTGCCGGAAGCGCTTGATGTGCCCCTCACGCTCGCTGTCCGAGGACCCGAAGGGAATCAGGTCGTCGTCGTGGAAGGTCACTCCGTAGGCCCCGAGCTCGGCGAGGCGCTGCACCGTCTCCACCGGGTCCAGGGCACGCCGGGTGGCGTCCCCGAAGGGATCCCGTCCCTGCCAGCCGACGGTCCACAGGCCGAAGGTGAACCTGTCCTCGGGGGTGGGCTGGTAGCTCATACACGGCTCCTTGTTCGCTGAGACTATTTCGTCATGGCGCTTAACAAATTAGTATGCCAGGGCATCTCTGGGAAGAGACGATGTGTCCCCGTACGGAGAATTCGTACGGGGACGATCCGTGCACGGCGGGCCGAGGCGGTCCGCGACACGCCCACAGGCCAGATCCCGCGAGCCGCGGAAGAGGGAGAGCCCGATGTCAGCAGCCGACGGTCCGCTCGTCGTCGGGGTGGATTCGTCCACCCAGTCCACCAAGGCCCTGGTCGTCGACGTGTCGACAGGACGGGTGGTGGCGAGCGGCCAGGCGCCGCACACCGTCTCGTCGGGCGCGGGCCGCGAGAGCGATCCACGCCAGTGGTGGGACGCCCTGTGCGAGGCCCTGAACCAGTGCGGCGAGCCGGCTCGCGAGGCCGCCGCGGTGTCGATCGGCGGCCAGCAGCACGGCCTGGTCACGCTGGACGCGCACGGCGACCCGGTGCGTCCGGCCCTGCTGTGGAACGATGTGCGGTCGGCTCCGCAGGCCCACCGTCTGGTGGAGGAGCTGGGCGGCCCCAAAGCCTGGGCGGACCGCACTGGCAGCGTGCCCGGTCCGTCCTTCACGGTCACGAAATGGGCCTGGCTGGCGGAGAACGAGCCCGAGGCCGTCCGCGCGACCGCGGCCGTGCGACTGCCCCACGACTACCTGACCGAACGCCTCACGGGGCAGGGCACGACCGACCGCGGTGACGCCTCCGGCACCGGCTGGTGGGCGTCGGCGACGGAGTCGTACGACGCGGAGATCCTCGCGCACGTGGGGCTCGATCCCGCACTCCTGCCGCGGGTGGTGCGGCCCGGCGAGGTGGCCGGCACGGTCCGCGATGCCCATGACCTGCCGTTCTCCAAGGGGACCCTGGTCGCACCGGGCACCGGTGACAACGCGGCCGCGGCACTGGGCCTCGGCCTGCGCCCCGGGGCTCCGGTGCTGAGCCTGGGCACGTCCGGCACGGTGTACGCCGTCTCGAAGCGGCGCCCGACCGACCCGACCGGGACCGTGGCGGGCTTCGCCGACGCGCACGGCGACTGGCTGCCGCTGGCCTGCACCCTGAACTGCACGCTGGCCGTCGATCGCATCGCCGCCCTGCTGGGCCTGGACCGCGAGGCCGTCGAACCCGGCACGGGTGTGACGCTGCTCCCGTACCTCGACGGCGAGCGCACTCCGGCTCTCCCGCACGCCTCGGGACTGCTGCACGGCCTGCGGCATGACACGACGCCTGGCCAGCTGCTGCAGGCGGCGTACGACGGGGCGGTGCACTCGCTGCTGGGCGCCCTCGACCTGGTACTCGACCCGGACGCCGACCGCACGGCTCCGCTGCTGCTCATCGGCGGCGGCGCACGGGGCACGGCGTGGCAGGACACCGTACGGAGGCTCTCGGGTCGTCCCGTCCAGGTGCCGGAGGCCAAAGAGCTGGTCGCGCTGGGCGCCGCCGCTCAGGCCGCCGGGCTGCTCACGGGCGAGGATCCGGCCGCCGTCGCCCGGCGCTGGGACACCGCCCGCGGGCCGGTACTGGAGGCCGTGGAGCGCGACGAGGAAACGCTGTCCAGGATCACCGGGGTACTCTCCGACGCGGCCCCGCTGCTGGAGCGCGAGCCGGACCGGCGCTGAGGAGATCCGAGGGAGGCATGACCGCACCACTGCACGAAGCCCATCCGTCCAGCCCTGGACGCCGGTTGCCCGACACCCAGCAGGGCATGCGCCGCCGCAATCTGGCGCGCGTCATGCACACCGTGAGCGCCGAGGGGCCGCTGTCGCGTGCCGCGGTCGCCTCACGGATCGGGCTGACCCGGGCGGCGGTCTCCACCCTGGTCGACGAGCTGACCCGTGCGGGACTGCTGGAGGAGCTCGGGCCAGAGCGCCCTGGGAGGGTCGGGCGCCCCGGGTCCGCCCTGGCCGTCAGCGGCCAGGGGCCTGCCGGTATCGGCGCCGAGATCGGCGTCGACCACCTCGCGGTGTGCGCGGTCGATCTGCGCGGTGTCGTACGGGCCCGAGCGGTGCGGCACGGCACGAACCGCGGCCGTCACCCGCAGCCGGTGCTCGGTGAGCTGACCGCTCTGGTGGGGCAGGTCGTCGCGGAGGCGGAGCGGGAAGGGCTGTGGCCGGCGGGTCTCGCCGTCGCGGTGCCCGGTCTGGTCGCGCGCGACGCCCGGACCGTGGTCCGCGCCCCCAACCTCGACTGGCACGACATCGACCTGGGACCGCTCCTGCCGGCCGGACTGCCACTGACCGTGGACAACGAGGCCAACTTCGGCTCGCTGGCGGAACTCTGGCTGGGCGACGAGACCCCCCGCGACTTCCTGCACGTCTCGGCGGAGATCGGCATCGGCGGCGCGGTGGTCGTGGACGGGCGGCTGCTTCGCGGGAGGCGTGGCTTCGCGGGCGAACTGGGACATGTGCCCGTGCACCCGGAAGGGCCGGAGTGCGCCTGCGGCGGGCGTGGCTGTCTGGAACAGTACGCCGGCGAGGAGGCGGTGCTGCGCGCGGCCGGGCTGACGCCGGGCGAAGACCGCGTCGAGCTGCTGGCCCAACGCGCCGCGCAGGGCGACAAGGACGTGCGCCGTGCCCTGCACGGCGCCGGTACCTCGCTCGGCATCGCGCTGACCGGCGCGGTCAATCTGCTGGACCCCGAGGCGGTCGTGCTCGGTGGAGCGCTGGCGGCTCTCGCACCCTGGCTCCTGCCCTCGTTGGAGCGGGAGCTGGCGCGGCGGACAGCGGGTCCGGCCTGTGCCGTGTCCGTCTCACGGCTGGGGTCCGAGGGGCCACTGCTCGGTGCCGCGCACTCGGTGGTGCGGGCGGTACTCGACGATCCGGCGGCCGTGGCCGCGCGGATGTAGGGGGCTGCCCTCCCGCAGCCGTCGAGCCCCGCGCTCAGGCCACTTCGCTCGAACGGGTGACGGAGTTCTCCACACTCCCCTGCTTGTCCACCGAAGACACCGCCCCCTTCCTGCCCAACCGCCCAGCGCCGTACCGTGATTCACGCGAGGCGCAGCTGTCCGGCATAGGCTGCGCACGAGTCGGATCGGGGGAATCACATGGCGGCGGAAACGGCAGTAGGCCTGCGGCGTGAGGCGATCGGTCTGCGCGAGGTCCTGTTTCAGAGCATCACGGCGATGGCTCCGGCGGCGGCAGTCGCGGCGTCCATTCCCTCGGGAGCGGCTTTCGCGGGCGGCAGCCTTCCGCTGTCCGTCCTCGTCGCCCTTGTGGCCTGCCTGTTCACCGCGTCGTGCGTGGCCGAGCTGGCACGTCAACTGCCTGTGGCGGGCTCCGTGGCGACCTATGCGGCCCAGGGGCTGCATCCTGCTGTCGGGTTCCTCGTCGGCTGGGGCTATGTGTTCGTGGAAGCGCTGGTGCCACCCCTGCTGCTTCTGCAGCTGGGCTTCACCACTGCGGGCACGCTGCACGCGGAGTGGTCCTCGTACCCGGACGACCTGTGGTGGCCCTGGGCGCTGGCCGGAGCAGTGGTCATCACGACGGCCGGTTACTTCGGCGTGCGCGCCTCGGCCCGGCTCGGCACGGTCCTCGGCGTCTTCGAGGTACTGGTCTTCCTGGTCTTCGCCGTCTGGCTCATCGTCAAGGCGGGCGGGAACAACACGCTGTCGGTCTTCGGCACCTCCCATACGGCCAAGGGGTACGAGGGCGTCGGCGGCGTCTTCGCCGGATCGGTGTACACGGTGCTCGCCTTCGCCGGATTCGAGGCGGCGGCGCCACTGGCGGAGGAGACGAAGGACCCGCGGCGGACGATGCACCGCGCGGTTCTCGGGGCGGCGCTGGCGATCGGGCTCTTCTACGTGGTCACGACCTACGCGATGACCGTATTCGTCGGCCGGGATCGCTTCGCCGGCTTCGGTGCCTCGGGAGCAGCGTCCTGGGAGGGCGTGGCCCGCGCGTCCTTCGGGCTCTTCTGGGTCCTGGTGTTCCTGGCCGTCGTCAACTCCACGATCGCCAACGCGAACGCGTGCGCCAACGTCTCGACCCGTACGGCCTTCGCGTTGGCGCGGATCAGGGTGTTCCCACCTCTCTTCGCGCGCGTGCACTCCCGCTACCGCTCCCCCGTCGCCGGTGTCGCCGTGCAGACAGCGGTGGCCGTGGCGGTCGTGTTGGGCCTCGGCCTGTACTACGACCCCGTCACGGCGTTCCTGCTGCTGGCCACCGTCATCGTCACGGTCGTCATCGGGGTGTACATCGTGGTGAACGTCGCGTGCGCGGGCTACTTCCTGCGCCGCAGGCGCGAGTTGCTCAGCCCGGTGCGGCATCTGCTGTTCCCGCTGCTGGGCATCGTCGCCTTCGTGCCGGCCCTGCTGACCGCGGCGGGCCTGCCGGTCTTCGACTTCGTGTCCGCGCTGTCCGCGCCGGTGTCGTACGCCGGGCCCGTCGTCGGTGTCTGGATGGCGGCCGGGGTCGTCGTCCTGCTCGTCCTGATGCGGCGCCATCCCGGACGCATAGCCGAGACCGCCCGCGTGCATCTCGACGACACCCCCGCACCCGACCTTCGGCCGAACGGAGCCGTGCAGCCATGAGCGATCCCCGAATCCTGACCGTGCGGCCCACACCGGACGAGTACGCCTGGACCTTCGGCGGCGCACCGCCCGTCGCGCGCATCGCGCCGGGCACCGTCCTCGATCTGTACACCGAGGACTGTTTCGCCGGGCGGGTGCGGTCCGAGAAGGACCTGGTGTCCGAGGTGTGCGAGTTTCCGTTCCTCAATCCGCAGACCGGTCCGTTCCATGTCGAGGGCGCCGAGCCGGGCGACACTCTCGCGCTCCACTTCGTGTCGATCGAACCGGCCCGGGACTGGGCAGCCTCGACGACGGTGCCGCTGTTCGGCGCGCTGACCTCCACGCACACCACGGCGACGCTTCAGTCTCCGTTGCCCGAGGCCGTCTGGATCTGGCAGCTCGACCGGGAGCGGGGCACCGCCCTGTTCACCGCGCGCGACAGCGACATCCGTGTCGAGCTGCCCATGGACCCGATGCACGGCACGGTGGGCGTGGCGCCGGCGAATCTGGAGGTGCGCTCCGCGCTGGTGCCGGACGCGCACGGGGGAAACATGGACACCCCGGAGATGCGGGCGGGCGTCACCTGCTACCTGGGAGTGAACGTCGAGGGCGGGCTGGTCAGCCTGGGCGACGGGCATGCCCGGCAGGGTGAGGGCGAGACGTGCGGGGTGGCCGTCGAGTGCGCGATGAACACCGTGGTGATCGTCGAGTTGCTCAAGGGAATCGCCACACCCTGGCCGCGCCTCGAATCCGACACCCACATCATCTCGACGGGCTCGGCCCGCCCTCTGGAGGACGCGTTCCGGATATCCCAACTCGATCTGGTGCAGTGGCTGGTGCGCGACTACGGGTTCAGCGAGCTCGATGCCTACCAGTTCGCCACCCAGACGGTCGAGTCTCCGCTGGCGAACGTCTGCGACACCAACTACACGTGTGTGGCCAAGCTCCGCAAGGACTGGCTGCCCGCCCGCGAAACGCACCGCGGAATGCATGCCCGGCTACGCGAAACGGCCGCCGTGCTGAGGCGTTGAGTACACGAGGAACTAGGTCGGCACATCTGCGAACCTCAGGCCCGGAAGGCACTCTGTCCATGGAACGAGCCGTATCGGAACGAGCAGGACGCCTCACGAGCAGGCGGCGCTTGCTGAAGGGCGCGGCACTCGCCGCGGTTCCCTACGCACTGCTCCCCTCGGCACCGGCCGGTGCCCGCCCCCGGACCGTCGACCATCCCTCCGCCGACTGGTTGTCGGCGGATCCGTCCAACTACACGGCCTCCGATCGACCCGTGAGCTATCCGCTCGACGTCGTCATCATCCATGTGACCCAGGCGACCTACACGAACACGCTGGGCATCTTCCAGAACCCGCGGAAGAACGTGTCGGCGCACTACGTCGTGCGGTCGGCGGACGGGCACATCGCGCAGTGCGTCCGCGAGCACGACATCGCCTGGCACGCGGGCAACTGGGAGTACAACACACGCAGCGTCGGCATCGAGCACGAGGGCTGGGTGGACCGGCCCGGATACTTCACGAACGCACTGTACGAGGAGTCGGCCAAGCTCACGGCGGCGATCTGCACCAGATACGGCATCCCGAAGGACCGGGCGCACATCATCGGACACTACGAGGTTCCGGGCACGGACCACACCGATCCGGGCCCGAACTGGGACTGGACGCGCTACATGAGGCTGGTCAACTTCGCCTGACCCCGGGCGGCGGTGGCGTCGGCACCGGGCGAGCAGGCAGCCTGGCCGGAGAGGCTCCCCCGGTCTCGTTCGGGTCGATGACGGTCGAAACGGTTGTCGGCGGCTACCCGGGGAGTGACGATGTCCCCCAGCGCACCGCCGTCCCGGGAGGCCGAGTTGACCGATCCGTGGGTGGCCCTGGAAGCCGGGGCCGATCCCGTCGCACGGGTGCGGGAGCTGCGTAGCGCCCATGAGGCGTTCACGGCGGTGGGCACGGTGGCGCGGCGGGTGCGGCCGGTGGTGGCCGACTCGTGGCGGCGTTCGGCACGAGCGGGCGTGGGACCCGACGGCACGGCGCGGGTGGAACTGACGGACGACGACCTGGGCTCCTACCGTTCGGAGCATCCGCTGGCCCGGGTGATGCCGCTGGTCCGGGAGTTGATGGGCCCGTTCGCGGCGGACGGGGAACATCTGCTGGCGGTGTGCGACGCGCAGGGCAGGCTGCTGTGGGTCGAGGGGCATCCGGCGACGCGGCGGCGAGCGGACCGGATGAACTTCGTGCCGGGGGCGCGTTGGGCAGAGTCGGCGATGGGGACGAACGCGCCGGGTACGGCCGTCGCCGTGGACAGGCCGGTGCAGGTGTTCGCGGCCGAGCACTTCACCCGGCGGGTCCAGCCGTGGACGTGTGCTGCGGCGCCCGTGCACGATCCGCGCACCGGCCGGGTGCTCGGCGCACTGGACATCACCGGCGGGGACGGGCTCGCGCACCCGCACAGCCTGGGGTTCGTGCAGGCGGTGGCGCGCGCCGCCGAGTCCCAGCTGGCGCTCCTGTCCCCGGCCGAGGCCACGACGGACGCGTTGCAGCTGACCGCGCTGGGCCGCGACGAGGCGCACCTCCTCCTCGGCGGCCGGACGATCAGGCTCAGCCGCCGGCACAGCGAGATCCTCGTCCTGTTGGCCCGGCATCCGGAGGGACTGACCGGCGACGAACTGCTGTGCGCGCTGTACGAGGACGAGTTGGTGACGCCGGTGACGCTGCGTGCCGAACTGGCGCGGCTGCGCCGAATCCTCGGCCCCGGGCTGCTGGCCTCGCGCCCCTACCGGCTCACGGCCGCGGTCGAGTCGGATGTCGCGGTCGTGGAGCGACGGTTGGCGTCGGGGGCCATCGCGGAGGCCGCAACCGCCTACCGGGGCCCTTTGCTGCCGGGGTCACAGGCGCCGACGGTGGCCCGGTTGCGGCGCAGGCTGAGTGACGGACTGCGGACGGCGCTCATCGCGCGCCGCGACCCCGACCTGCTGGCCGACTGGGCGCACGCTCCGTGGGGCGACGACGACCTCGAGGTATGGCGGGCGCTCGCGGCGCTGCGGCCGACCGCAGCCGTACGGGCGCGCCTCGACGCGCTGGAGTCGGAACTCGCGGCTCCAGCCGGATGGGCACATCCGGTTCCTCGCTGACGCACGGCGGGCTACGGCGTGGCGCCCGGCGCAGTTCTTCCCCGGGACGACCTCCCCTTCGGCGCAGCCACGTCGCAACGTACTCGCAACGTCCCGCTTCCTAGCCTCGCGCCGAGAGCTGCCCAACGGCGGGCAGCGCTTTCTGGGGAGGCAGACCCGCATGACCCGTTACGCAGCGCCTGGCACCGAGGGCGCGATCGTCTCCTACCAGGCGCGCTACGACCACTTCATCGGCGGCGAGTACGTGCCTCCGACGCGCGGTCAGTACTTCGAGAATCCGAGTCCCGTGAACGGGCAGCCCTTCACGGAGATCGCGCGGGGCACGGCGGAGGACGTGGAGCGCGCGCTGGACGCGGCGCACGCCGCCGCGCCGGCCTGGGGCCGTACGTCGGTGACCGAGCGCTCCGACATCCTCCGGAAGATCGCCGACCGGATGGAGGCCAACCTGGAGCAGCTGGCGGTTGCCGAGAGCTGGGAGAACGGCAAACCCATCCGGGAGACATTGGCCGCGGACATCCCGCTCGCCATCGACCACTTTCGCTACTTCGCCGGGGCGATCCGGGCGCAGGAGGGTTCGCTGGGCGAGCTCGACGACGACACGGTGGCCTACCACTTTCACGAACCGCTCGGCGTGGTCGCGCAGATCATTCCCTGGAACTTCCCCATCCTGATGGCCACGTGGAAGCTCGCGCCGGCCCTGGCGGCGGGGAACGCGGTGGTCCTGAAGCCGGCCGAACAGACCCCGGCGTCCATCCACTTCTGGCTGAGCCTGGTCGCGGACCTGCTGCCGCCGGGGGTGTTGAACATCGTCAACGGATTCGGGGTGGAGGCGGGCAAGCCCCTGGCCTCCAGCCCGCGCGTCGCGAAGGTCGCGTTCACGGGCGAGACCACGACGGGCCGGCTGATCATGCAGTACGCCTCCGAGAACATCACTCCGGTGACGCTCGAACTCGGCGGAAAGTCCCCGAACATCTTCTTCGACGACGTCTGGGCGGCGAACGACGACTTCCGCGACAAGGCGCTGGAAGGCTTCACGATGTTCGCGTTGAACCAGGGCGAGGTGTGCACGTGTCCGTCGCGAGCCCTGGTGCAGCGCGGGCACTACGCCGAGTTCATGGAGGCAGCCGTCGCCCGCACACAGCAGATCAGGACCGGGCACCCGCTGGACACCGAGACGATGATCGGCGCACAGGCGTCGAACGACCAGTTGGAGAAGATCCTTTCCTACCTGGACATCGGCCGGCAGGAGGACGCGAAGGTCCTCACGGGTGGTGAACGCATCGAACATGACGGCGAGTTGAAGGGCGGCTACTACGTCCAGCCGACGATCTTCGAGGGCGACAACCGGATGCGGATCTTCCAGGAGGAGATCTTCGGCCCGGTGGTGTCGGTGACGTCGTTCGACGACTTCGACGACGCCATCAAGATCGCCAATGACACGCTGTACGGACTCGGCGCCGGCGTGTGGACCCGGGACGTCAACACCGCGTACCGCACGGGCCGAGCCATCCAGGCGGGCCGCGTCTGGACGAACTGCTACCACGCGTACCCGGCGCACGCGGCGTTCGGTGGCTACAAGCAGTCCGGGATCGGCCGCGAGACGCACCGGATGATGCTGGACCACTACCAGCAGACCAAGAACCTCCTGGTGTCGTACTCGCCGAAGAAGCTCGGCTTCTTCTAGACGCAGAAATTGGGCGCCTGACCAGGGCAGATGCCCGGCAGGCGCCCTTCTCGGCGCACATCTAAGCAGCGAGTCGAAACACGCCCTTACTCCCGATATCTCCCACCCATATCCCAGCTCTGACCAGCAGTTCCGGGGCATTTCCGGGCCAAGGTCCCGCTAAGGCGCTCTCCGCATCGTCGTCGTCCGTCGCCTCCTCCCATCGCCGCATGGAGTCTTCGATCAGGGTGTTGGCGTGGTTCCGCGCATCAGCCAGGAATTTGGCGTAGTAGCGGAAGAGGACCTGGATGCTCTGCCCAGCCCGGCGCGCACACTCTGCGGGGTCGACGCCGGAGGCCAACCAGAAGGAGATGCCGGCGTGGCGCAGGTCGTAGGGCCGCTTCGCCAGGTCAAGGGCGTGCTCGTCAAGCGTAAGAACGGCCTCACGCGCTCGCCCCCAGGTGATGCCGTACGCCGAGGCGTCGATGTAGTTCCCCTCTGCGTTGTGGAACAGGCGTCCGTCGGGTGCAACGCCGAAGCTTCCTATGTGTTCGCGCAACATGCGGACGAGCACTGGAGGAATTGGCACCGGGCGTGTCGCCTTGACTGCCCGCCGCTTCAGGGAGTGGATCTCGTGGACGGCGCCGTCATCCGTCCACTCCTTACCGGCAGTCACGACGCCGCCCTTCAGGTTCAGAAGGCCCCAGCCGCTCGCCGGCAGACGGCACTGGGATTTCTGTAGATGGATCACCTCGGCTGGGCGCATGGCGGCGTAGTACATGCAGCCGAAGAAGGCATACAGATGAGGGCCACGGCCGGGTAGGGCTCTGACTGCGGCTAGCAGTCGGGCAACCTGAGCCGGGTTCGGCACGCAGTCGGGATCGACTTCATCGGCGACTTCCGGCGCCGTCCAGCGAAGACCGATCAGCGGGTTCTGTGCGAAGTATCCGCGTTCAACGGCTACACCAAACACCTCGTTGACCGCAGCCTTCTTTCGCTTCACGGTCTTCGCGGCAGCGGCCGTTCCATCGACCTTCCGACAGAGTGCGTCGAGGCCACGCCGCAGCACATCGGGATCATCCAACTCACCTACAGGCAGCGAGTGGCGCTGCAGCCAGTCCAATGCCGCCTGCCACTCTTCTGACGCATCGACCTTCCAGGCGTTCTTGTTGAAGGCCCAGGAGTAGAGCGTGAGGGGCCTCGCGTTTTTCGGACAGGGTCTGGCCGAGCAATTCATGCCGTGAGTTGCAATTCCTGGAACTCGGCGTGCACTTCGCCCGGGGGGC
>NZ_JBVHHL010000054.1:20195-54349 GCF_055561075.1 Streptomyces sp. NPDC022910 | reverse complement strand
CTTACGTCAAGACCGGCGAGGGCTGGCTCTATTTGGCAACGGTTATCGACTGCTGCACCAAGGAGGTCATCGGGTATGCAATGGACGACCACTACAAGACGCCGTTGATATCACGGGCCATTCAAAACGCGGCCCGCAACCGTAAGTTGGCCGCAGGCGCGATATTCCACTCGGACCGCGGCAGCAACTACATGTCTGCCGAGTACGCGGACGTACTCAAAGAACTCGGACTCCGGCGATCGGCTGGGCGTACCGGGATCTGTTTCGACAACGCCATGGCGGAATCATTCTTCGGCGCCCTCAAGAACGAACGGGTGTCGCGCGTGAGTTATCCCACCCGCGAGGATGCCCGAAGGGACATCACCCGGTACATCGAATTCTGGTACAATCGCAAACGTCTGCACTCGGCAGTGGGCTACCGCCCCCCGGGCGAAGTGCACGCCGAGTTCCAGGAATTGCAACTCACGGCATGAATTGCTCGGCCAGACCCTGTCCGAAAAACGCGAGGCCCCTCAGGGCTGGGACAGGACCTCGGGTTCGGACACGCTGGCTCCTTTGATCGCTCAGACGGCTGCGCTCATGTGTAACAGAGGGCGCTGACACATGGCTGCGCCACCGAAGCTCAAAGCCAAAGGGTGACCGGGAGTTGTGCAAGAGGGCCGCTGGCCCCAGTCCAGCGCCCTAGGTCTGGGGCTCACAACGTAGTGCGGCAGGTCATCCCACTCCGTGGCACTCCTCGTACACCCGCCCCGACACACACCAACAAACCATCCCCCGCTCGGGCGGCCAAGCCACCGCCCGCCCCCGCGCCGCCAGCGTCGTCGCGTACTGCGGCAGCAGCGCAACGTCCGCCGGTGACGTGCCCTCCGACGCCGCGAACGCCTCGTACGACGGGACCGTGCCCGTCACGATGCCCAGGTTCGGCGTGCCGGACGCGGCCAGTTCCCTCAGGGACTCCTCTATTGTCGCCAGGTGCTCCTCGCGGGAGGGGTACTCGGTGGTCAGCGACGGGTACGCCGACACCAGCTCCGCCAGTTCGGTGGACGGCCAGTGCAGGACCGCCACCGGGAAGGGGCGGGACAGGGCTTCCCGGTATGCGCCCAGTTCTGCCCGCAGGCGGCTGATCTCCGCCTGGAGTTCGGCCGGGTTGTCCGAGCCCAGGGACCAGACCCGCTTGGGGTCGTGGAGCTCGTCCAGGGAGACCGTGGACGAGTGGAGGGCGTCCGCCAGCATGTCCCACTCGTCGTGAGCCGCGCCCAGCATGCGGCGGACCCGGTGGCGGCCGTAGAGGAGCGGGTGCGTGGACTGCGGCGGCTCCGCGTGGTCGCCGAGCAGGAGCCTCAGCCCCTCTGTGAACGTCGCCGCCGCCGACTCCAGCTCGTCGTGCGACTCCAGGGACTCCGCGACGATCAGCCAGGGCGCCGGGTCCCGTGGGGAGGCCGCGCGCACGCCGTCGATGATCGCGCGTGCCTCCGCCTCGTGGTCGTACTCCCACAGGTTGGACGCCTTCAGGGCGCGTACGAGGTGGGGGTGCTCCAGCGGCTCGGTGGACGACAGCAGGCGGTCGTACAGCGTGGTCGCCCCGGGGCGGTCGCCGGCCAGTTCCCGGTGGGCCGCGGCCTGCAACAGCAGGTGTTCCGCGTCCTCGGGATACAGGCCGGCAGCCCGCTCCAGGCGTGCTGCTTCCGCGTTGTGGTCGACGTTCTCGGCAGGCGTGTCGGGGCGCATGGGGGACACCGTACTGCCGCCGACCGACAAAGGAGAGAGATTCGCAGGCCAGGGGCGGCAGAGGGGCCCGTTGCGGCGCTCAGTGCGGCCGGGTCACCGCAGGGGCGGGAGTGCGGCCCGGGCGGTCCGCGGCGCGGACCGCCCAGGTCGCCCGGCTCAGGCCACCACCCCGTCCACCTGCAGCGTCTGCACCGCCCCCGCCGTGAACGCAGGGCTGTACCGAGGACGGCGCCGCCGGCTGCGGCCAGCAGCGCTCTGCGGCGGACCAAGGGGTGTTCGGGTCTCCGTGAAGTGCCATGCCGACGAAGTCAGTACGACCTACAACCAGCTGGCCGTGACGGGGGCGGACCGGAGCGGCGTTGTCTCAGTCGAGGCGCCCTCGGCCGTGCGGTGGTCCATGACGATCGGCCGTGGGGCGCCCGCCCAGGCGGAATCACCGGGCGGCGGCTGAACCCTGAGCACCAACCCCTGCAGATGCATGGCTCCTTGAAGCCCCACCCCTTATCGTCCGACCCCATGCGCACCCCCGTCGTCCACCACGCCACCCGGCGGCGTCGCGCCCTCCGTCGCCGTGTCCTCTGGAGCGGTGGCGAACTGTTCGTCACCGTCGGCGTCGTGCTCATGTTGCTCGTGGTGCATCAGTTGTGGTGGACCAACCGGGAGGCCCAGCAGGGAGCCGAGCGCAAGGTGCAGGCGCTGGAGCGGGAGTGGGATGAACCCGGGGACGCGTCGTCAGCCAGTGGTTCCGTGAGTACGCCCGCGGCCGGAAGCACCGCCGCCACCACCAAGACCGGACGGCGGCAGCAGCGGCAGACCGCCGTCACGGGCCCCACCCGTGCCGTCCCCTCCCAGGCCTACGCCATCCTCACCGTTCCCCGGCTCTCCCTCCGCGTCCCCGTCGCCGAAGGCATCAGCAAGGCCAACGTGCTGAACAAGGGGTACGTCGGCCACTACCCGGGCACCGCCCAGCCCGGTCAGGCGGGCAACTTCGCGCTCGCCGGGCATCGCAACACCCACGGTGAGCCCTTCCGGTATCTCAACCGGCTGCGTCGTGGGGACACCGTCACGGTCGAGACCAGGGGTGCCACGTACACGTACGTCGTCGACCAGGTGCTCGCCCAGACCTCGGCGGTGGACGGGGGCGTCATCGCGCCCGTGCCGCGGAGCAACGTCAAGCCCTCCTACGGGTACGACCGCCGCGGGTACTACCTCACCCTCACCACCTGCACCCCGGAGTTCACCTCCCGGTAGCGGCTGGTGGTGTGGGGCGTGCTCGCCTCCGCACGCCCCAGGTAATCCCTGCGACCCGGGTAATCCCTGCGAGCCAGGTATCCCCTGCGACCCAGACGGTCCCTGCCGCCCCAGGGGATCCCCTTACGCCCGTTCCCGCAGCACCAGCACGCCCAGCGCGCCCACCACGGCCAGGCCCACCGAGACGACCGCCGCGATGTTCGCGCCGTGCGCCAGGGAGCCGCCACCCGACGTCACCAGGGCGATCGTGAGGGCCACACCCGCGCACGAGCCGATGTAGCGGAACGTCTGCTGGGCACCGGAGCCCATCGCAGCCCGCTCGGTGGGGACGGACTCCACAGCGACCAGGGGGAGCGCGGCGTTCAGCAGGCCGCTGCCCACGCCGCCGATCACCAGACCCGGCAGTACACGGGTCCACGTACCGGAGCCGACCGCTCCGAGCATGGTCAGGACACCCGCCGCGTGCAGCGCGAAGCCGAGAGCCAGTTGGTGGCGCGACGAGACGCGCCCGGCCAGGCGCTTCGCCTGGAGCGCGACGAGGAAGGACAGGCCGGACCAGAGCAGGAACAGCCATGCCGTGTCGATCGGGGAAAGGCCGAGCGTCCGCTGGAGCAGGGTCGGCAGGAAGGTGAACAGACCGAGCACCGCCAGGCCGGTGAACAGACCGCCCACCGCCGAGCCGAGGAAGCGCGGGCGGCGTAGCAGGGAGAGGTCGATCATCGGGGTGCGGGTGAGGTGTTCGACCAGGGCGAAGAGCGCGATCAGCACCACGGCGGCCGCGAACAACAGGGCGACCGGCGTGCGGAGCCAGCCGTCGCGGCCCAGCGTGAGCGCGGCCACCAGGGAGACCAGGGCGAGGCTGAAGACCAGGGCACCCAGCAGGTCGGGGCGGCCGCCGCGCGGTGCGCGGGACTCCGTCAGGGTGCGCGCGGACAGGGCCGCCACGACCAGGGTCGCGGCGGCAAATACGCCGTACGCCAGCCGCCAGTCGGGCAGCGCTCCGGCGATCAGCGGGCCCACCGCGATGCCGCCGCTGACGAAGGCGCCCCATACGCCGGTCGCGTGCAGCCGGCCCCGTGCGCTCGGGTACGCGTGCACCAGCAGGCCGAGGCTGCTGGCGAGGATCGCCGCGCTCGCCGCGCCCTGCGCGATGCGGGCCAGAGTGAACAGCCAGGTCGAGGTCGCGAAGGCACCGAGCGCGGTGGTGAGGCCGAGGGCGACCGTGCCCGCCAGGAAGATCCGGCGGCGCCCGTAGTCGTCGGCAAGGCTGCCGGCCACCAGGAGCAGTGCGGCCAGGCCCAGCGGGGTGCCGTTGAGCAGCCAGGCCTGCGCGGAGACCGAGGTGCGCAGGGCGGCGGCGGCGTCGGGGAGGGTGACGGCCGGGGCCGTGTACGTCATCAGCGCCACGGCCGTGGCCGCGCTGGTGAGGGCCAGGGTGGGGGTCGCCCTGGGGGTCTCGTGGGCCGCGGGAGCGGTGGTGACGGTCTGTGTGGTGCGTTCCAGCTGGGGCATGGTCTGCCCTTCCGGGGCGGGTCGGTTCAGGTTCGGACCGACGGAGGTTCGGCGGCGGGATGGGAGCTTGGTTCGGTCATTGAACCTTGCGTTGCTCGTCACCGTAGCAGCTTGAGTTCGGTCAATGAACCAAGTTTGGGGAAAGTCGATTCGGTCAATGAACCGATCGGTGGGAAACCGGCTACAGTGGCTTCATGGCTCTCGGCAAGGACTACGCGACGCAGGAGTGCTCGATCGCTCGCGCGCTGGAGATCGTGGGCGAGCGGTGGACGCTGCTCGTCGTGCGCGACGCGTTCTACGGCGTGCGCCGCTACAACGACTTCCTCGTCCACCTCGGCATCCCGCGTGCCGTCCTCGCCGCACGCCTTCAGACCCTCACCGCCCACGGCATCCTCGAGAAGCGCCGCTACCAGGAGTCGCCGCCGCGCGACGAGTACGTCCTCACCGACCGCGGCATCGCCCTGTGGCCCACCCTGCGCTCGCTCGGCTTGTGGGGCCGCGAGGAGCTCCGCGGGGAACGACTCCTCACCTACCGGCACGCCACCTGCGGCACGGAGCTCGGCCCGTACGGCGAATGTCCCGCCTGCGGAACCGTCGTACCCGTCCCGGATGTCGAAATGGTGCCGGGACCCGCACTCGACCAGGACCCGGCCGATCCGGTCAGCCGGGCGCTGCTCAGTCCGAAGAGGCTGCTGCAGCCGATCGAGACCGAGTCTGTACAACGGCACTGAGCCCCGCCGCGCTGTACGTGGTGACCAGTACGACGTGGAGCGCGGTCGAGCGGACGGTGTCGTACCGATGAGCGCGGGGCGGCGGTCCAGTCCGTGAACGGGGTATTGCGGAGCGGACGCCGACCTTGGAGGATCGACCAGTCCTCCGATGGCTGCGCACAGGCCGCGCTCCGGCCGCACCCATTCGGCCGGACTGCCCGCGATCGAGGGAGATTGTGATCATGAAGCTGCTGCGAGCCGGTACGGCGGGGACGGAACGCCCCGCCCTGCTCGACGCCGAGGGGACTCTGCGGGACCTGTCGGGTCTCGTCCCGGACATCGACGGACGGCTGCTCGCCGACGACGCGGCGCTCGGGCGGATCCGTGCCGCCGCCGAGTCGGGCGAGCTGCCGGAGCTGGACGCGGCGGGGCTGCGCATCGGAGCTCCGCTCGCCCGTATCGGCAAGATCGTCTGCATCGGCCTGAACTACCACGACCACGCCCGTGAGACGGGTGCCGAGCCGCCCGCCGAACCGGTGATCTTCTTCAAGGCGGCGGACACCGTCGTCGGGCCCCACGACACCGTGCTCGTGCCGCGCAGGTCCACCAAGACCGACTGGGAGGTCGAGCTGGCGGTCGTCATCGGCCGCACGGCCCGCTATCTGGAGTCGCACGAGGAGGCGCTCGTGCATGTCGCCGGGTACGCGGTGGCGCACGACGTCTCCGAGCGAGAGTTCCAGATCGAGCGCGGCGGGACCTGGGACAAGGGCAAGAACTGCGAGACGTTCAACCCGCTCGGGCCCTGGCTGGTGACCGCGGACGAGGTGCCCGATCCGCAGGACCTGTCGCTGAAGCTCTGGGTCAACGGTGAGCTGAAGCAGGACGGGACCACGGCGGAGCAGATCTTCCCGGTCGCCGAAGTCGTGCGGTACGTGAGCCAGTTCATGACGCTGTACCCGGGGGACGTCATCAACACGGGTACGCCGGCCGGCGTTGCGCTCGGGCAGCCCGACCCGAAGCCGTTCCTTCGGGCCGGGGATGTGGTGGAGCTGGAGATCCAGGGGCTCGGGCGGCAGCGGCAGGAATTGAAGGACGCGTAGGCGCTCCGCTGGGGGAGCCGGGGAACTGCGGGTGCTTCGTCGGCCGCGGGTCGTCGACGGTTGCTCGCGCAGTTCCTCGCGCCCCTGTCGGGGCGCCCGAGCCCTGGCTTGTGCCGCGTACGCGTCCGGGTCGAGGCGGGAGGACTCCTCGAGCGTCGTGCCCTGTTGGGGGAGCCGGGGAACTGCCGGTGCTTTGTCGATTGCGGGTCGTCGACGGTTGCTCGCGCAGTTCCCCGCGCCCCTGTCGGGGCTCCCCGCGCCCCTAGCTTGTGAACCTCTCCAGCGCCTCCACCACCATGGCGTGGTCCTCTACCTGCGGCAGGCCCGAGACCACCACCGTGCCGATCACTCCCGCGCCCTCGACCGTGATCGGGAACGCGCCGCCGTGTGCCGCGTACGCGTCCGGGTCGAGGCGGGAGGACTCCTCGAACGTCGTGCCCTTGGCGCGGAAGCGGGAGCCGACCAGCAGGGAGGAGCAGCCGTAGCGCTCGACGACGCGGCGCTTGCGGTCGATCCAGGCGTCGTTGTCCGGCGTCGAGCCGGGCAGCGCCGCGTGGAAGAGCTGCTGGCCGCCGCGGCGGATGTCGATCGCGACGGGGGCCTTGCGCGCCCGTGCCAGTTCCACCAGCAGCGTGCCCAGGGTCCACGCGTCGTCGTACGTGAAGTGGGGAAGCGTCAGGCGGCGCTCCTGCGCCTCGAGTTCGGCGATCTCCGGTGCGGTCGTGGTCACAGCTTCACCGCCACACCCTCGTGGGCCGAGCGCCGGGCCGCCTCGAGGACGTCGAGGGCCGCGGCCGCCTCGTGCGCGGTGACCGGGTTGGGGCCGCCCTCGCGCAGGGCCTTCGCGATCGCCGCGTAGTACGCCGGGTAGTCGCCGGGGGCGGTCGGCACGGGGGCTCCGCCGCCGGTCAGCGGGGACTCGCCGGCGCCGATGCGACCCCACAGGGACTCGGGCTCCTGGCCCCAGCCGGGGCCGGGGCGCAGGCCCTCGCGCAGAGCCGCCTCCTGGGGGTCGAGCCCGTACTTGGCGTACCCCGTGACCGATCCCAGCACCCGGAAGCGCGGGCCGAGCTGGGCCGCCGTGGCGGAGACGTACAGGTGGGAACGGACGCCACTGGTGTGGGTGAGCGCGATGAACGTGTCGTCGTCCGTCTCCGCACCCGGGCGGCGGATGTCGGACTCGGCGTACACGGAGGCGGCGGGGCCGAAGAGGACGAGCGCCTGGTCGACGACGTGGCTGCCGAGGTCGTAGAGCAGACCTCCGATCTCTGCGGGGTCGCCGGACTCGCGCCAGCCGCCCTTGGGCTGCGGGCGCCAGCGTTCGAAGCGGGACTCGAACCGCCAGACGTCGCCGAGCTCACCCTCGGCCAGCAGCCTGCGGAGGGTCAGGAAGTCGTTGTCCCAGCGGCGGTTCTGGAAGACGGAGAGCAGCAGACCGCGCCGCTCGGCCAGTGCCGCCAGCCCGCGCGCCTCGGCCGCCGTACCCGCGATCGGCTTGTCGACCACGACCGGCAGACCCGCTTCCAGTGCGGCCGTCGCGATGGGGACGTGCGTCTTGTTCGGGGACGCGACGACGATCAGGTCCAGTTCGCCCGCGCGGGGCCACAGTTCGTCGGCGGCGGCGGCGATGCGCACGTCCGGGAACCCGGCGCGGGCCTGCTCCTGCCGCTCCGGGTTCGAGGTGACGACCGTGTCGAGGACGAGGCCCTCGGTGGCGGCGATCAGCGGGGCGTGGAAGACGGAGCCCGCGAGGCCGTAGCCCACGAGGCCCACGCGGAGGGGGGTGTCAGTACCAGGGGCTGTGCCAGTCATGGCTCTACTTTCGCAACGCTGTTGCCAAAGTGCAAGCGCGAGGGAGAATGGGCGGGTGAACAGGACGTACGCGGGATCCGGTGGAGGCATGCGTGGGGTCGGGGGGAGCGTGGCGAGCGGAGTGAACCTGCCGGCGCGGCGCAGCCACAACGCGGCGCTCGTGCTGGATCTGCTGCGGACGGCGGGGGAGTCCGGGATCAGCCGTCTGGAGCTGGCGGAGGGGACCGGGCTGACCCCGCAGGCGGTCAGCAAGATCACGGCCCGGCTGCGCGCGGACGGACTCGTGACGGAGGCAGGCCGCCGCGCCTCCACCGGCGGCAAGCCGCGGACCGTGTTGCGGCTGGTGCCGGGAGCCGGGCACGCGGTGGGGCTGCACCTGGACCGGGACGAACTGCGGGCCGTGCTGTGCGACCTCACGGGCGCGGTGGTCGCCGAGCGGCGAGCCCCGCTGGGCCTGGGCGCCGGTGCGGAGACCGTGGTGGAGGGTGCCGCCCGGGAGGTGGAGGAGCTGTCCGCCGAGAGGGCGGCGGTGAGTGCCGGGCCGGTGCCGGGCGGTGTGCCGGAAGAGTCCGCCGCCGTCGGGCCTTCCGTACCCGTCCTCGGTGTCGGTGTCGCGCTTCCCGGTCCCCTCGACCACCTGCACGGTGTGCTGCACCGCGTCACCGGGTTCCCCGAGTGGGACGGGTTCCCGTTGCGCGAGGCGGTGGCGCGGCGGCTCGGGATGCCTGTGGTCGTCGACAAGGACACGAACGCGGCCGCGCTCGGGCTCGCCCTGGGCGGGGCGGTCGAGGACGCTCACGCGTCGTTCGCCTATCTGCACCTGGGGACCGGGCTCGGCGCCGGACTGGTCATCGGCGGTGCCGTGCACCGGGGGGCCCGGACCGGCGCCGGGGAGTTCGGGCACCAGGTGATCCAGCTGGACGGGCCGCCGTGCGGCTGCGGCGACCGTGGGTGCGTCGAGGCGCTGTGCCTCGCCGCCGTGGGGCGCGGCGACATGGCCGAGGCGGCGCGCGTTCTCGGCGCGGGTGCCGCCAACCTCGCCGGGCTCCTCGACATCGACCTGGTGCTGCTCGGCGGCCGCACCGTCGCCGCACACCCGGAGGCCTTCGTACGAGGCGTGGGTGCCGTCCTCGACGCACGTGCCGAGCGCGAGGGCTCGACCGCGGCCGTCCCGGTGCGGATCGCACCCGGCGGAGCGCGCGGTGTCGCGGAGGGCGCGGCGCAACTGCTGCTCGCGCCGTTGTTCGGGCGGGCAGAGTGGTGACCCCCGGGCTCGCGCCGTCTGGTCGAGCGGGGTGGCCCCGCGCGGGCGCACGGCGACTCGGCGCGGGCGCACGGCGACTCGGCTGATCGAGGGGACTTGGGCCGCCGACCCCTGTCGGCAGGGCGTGGCGTGTTCCGGGGACCGCCGTCCATGGCTGGTCATATTTTCATGCGACTGTCTCGACGATCCCGACTGTCCCTGGTGGTGCTCTTCACTCTCGCCGTCACCGCCCTCCTCCCCCCGGTCCACGCCCACGCACTCCCCGCCGACCAGCGGCCCATGTGCGCGGCGTCCGCCGGCAACTCCTTCCCCCTCACCACACGCATCCGCGGCGGCCCCGGCACGTACGAGGCCGGGGGCGCGGGCCGCACCTGGTTCATCGACCTCAAGAACACGACCGCGCAGCCCTGCGGCACCATTCATCCGGTGGTCGTCCTGGTGGACGCCAAGCGGGTGCTGACGGTCACTCAGCCCAAACTGGAGTTCTTCGACGGAGACCGCTCGCACCCGGTCACCTTCGAACGCACCGACCGGGCCGAACTGGTCGGTCCCTTCGACGACGGCTTCCCCGGCTTCACGGTCGACCCGGGGCGGACGCTCAGCGTGAAGGTACGGCTCGCGCTGACCTCCGACTCCCGCCCGAACGACGTCGTGGCGAAAGCCGCGATCGTGCAACGGCACGGCAATGACGGGGATTGGGTCGGTGAGTCGAACGACTACCGTTTCCGCATCGCGGAGGCGGCCGACCACGCCGGCGCCCGCACGGACCCGGAAGGGAAGACGCGGTCGCCCGCCGCACGGCAGAGCCCGGCCACCGGGGAACTGGCCAACACCGGGCCGCAGGAGTCGCACGGCCTGAGCAAAATGCTCGGCGGACTGCTGCTCATGATCGGCGCTGTCCTCGCCGTGGGCCTTCCCCTCCTGCTGTTGCGCAGGCGCCGCTGAGGCCGCCTGCCGTGCACGGTGCCCGGCGGGATCCAGCCTCGGGGGCCTGATTACGCTGGGGCCGGGCGCAGACCGTTGTCGCGGCGTCCCCGGTTCCCCCTTGCGTACGGCAGGAGATCGCACATGGCAGAGCGCAAGCCCATCGAGTCGTGGCTCACCGACATGGACGGTGTGCTCATCCATGAGGGCGTTCCGATCCCCGGTGCCGACGCCTTCCTCAAGAAGCTGCGTGAGTCCGGCAAGCCCTTCCTCGTGCTCACCAACAATTCCATCTACACCCCGCGCGACCTGCACGCCCGGCTGAGCCGTATGGGTCTCGACGTGCCGCTCGAGAACATCTGGACCTCGGCGCTGGCCACCGCCCAGTTCCTGGACGACCAGCGCCCCGGCGGCACGGCGTACGTCATCGGCGAGGCCGGCCTGACCACCGCGCTCCACGACATCGGCTACATCCTGACCGACCAGGAGCCCGACTACGTCGTCCTCGGCGAGACCCGCACGTATTCCTTCGAGGCCATGACCAAGGCGGTCCGGCTGATCCGGGCCGGGGCCCGGTTCATCTGCACCAACCCCGACGAGACCGGCCCGTCCGCCGAGGGGCCGCTGCCCGCCACCGGCGCCGTCGCCGCGCTGATCACCAAGGCGAGCGGCAAGAAGCCGTACTTCGCGGGCAAGCCGAACCCGCTGATGATGCGGACCGGGCTCAACACGATCGGGGCGCACTCCGAGACCAGCGCGATGATCGGGGACCGCATGGACACCGACGTCCTGGCCGGCATGGAGGCCGGGATGCAGACCTTCCTCGTGCTCACCGGGCTGACCGCGCCCGAGGACATCGACCAGTTCCCCTTCCGACCGTCCCACGTCGTGAACTCCATCGCGGACCTCGTCGACCTCGTCTGACGTGCCCGTCCGACTCGGGCGGCCGTACGGATGCGAGGGGCGGATCCGGGGCCCGTACGGCGCAGGGTGGGACCCTCGTACGGAGTAGTCGAGGGTCCCGTCCGGATGCGCCGGAGTGCCCGAAGGGGGAGCCTCCTGGTATCGGGAGGTTCACGATGGGTTCACTCCGGCTCACTCTCTGTGCTGGGAGCGTTGTCGCGGCCGCCCTCGCGCCCACGGCGTATGCGGCGGACGAGCAGGGCGTCTCGCTGACCCCTGCGTCCCCGGCGCCCGGCACCGACGTCCGGCTGGCCGTGCGGGGCTGCCCGGGCATGACGGGCACCGCGGTATCGGACGCGTTCGTCTCGGACGCGCGGCTCGTCGGCGAGGACGGCCTGCTGACCGGTGACACCCGGGTCCGCTCCTCGCTGGCACCCGGCACCTATGCCGTGACGGTCGGCTGCGACGGCTGGGAGGTCAAGGGCGTGGTCACCGTCGGCGGACCGACGGCCTCCGTGCCGTCCGGCCCGACCGGTCCGGCTTCCCCGAGCGGCCTGGCGTCGCCCACCATCACGGTTGCGCCCTCCAGCCCCTCCGCCCCCTCCTCGCCGGTCGCGCCGGTGAACGCGGGCGGCGGCGGTACCGCGCGCGCCTCGTCCGCCGACGCCAGGGTCGCGGGGCCCGGCGCCCTGCATGCGATCATCGGCCTCGTCCTCGCGGGGGTCGCGTTCGCCGCGGTCGTCGCCCGGGGCGCGCGCCGGGGACGCGGCAGGGAGTGAGCCATGTCCGGGCACGAGCGTTCTTCCGTCCCAGGCCGCCTGTTGATGGGCGTCGCCTGGGTGGTCCTGCTGCTGGGGCTGTGGCAGTGGGGCAGTGAGGTCACCGACGTACGCCAGGGGATCTCCGCGCCGATGACCGGCGACATGGCCGCTGTCGGCCGGCCCCCGCAGCTCGAACTGCCGCCCGCCCTCGCGCCGTTGCGGCAGGCCGTGCCACTACGCGTCGACATCCCCGACCTGGGCGTGCAGGCGCCGGTCGTGCCGCGCGGACTGGACCGGCAGGGAGCGCCGGACGCGCCGCCCTACGACCAGCCGGGCGTGGTCGGGTGGTACCAGGCGGGGGTGGCACCCGGGGCCGTCGGGACCGCGCTGTTCGTCGGGCATGTGGACACCGAGACCAAGCCGGCCGTCTTCTACGGGCTGGCCGGTCTGCGGCCGGGCGCCATGGTCCGCGTGGTCCGCGACGACGGGCGGGTCGCCGAGTTCACCGTCGAGGACGTCAAGGTCGTCCCCCGCGACGGCTTCGACGCGCGGCAGGCGTACGGGACACGGGAGCCGGGCCGGGCCGAGTTGCGGCTGGTCACCTGTGCCGGCACCTATGACCGGGCGAGTCGTACCTACTCGGCGAACGTGGTCGTGTCGGCGTATCTGACGGGCAGCGGACGGTGACGCGCCCCGGAGGCCGGCTGTAACAGCTCGCCGACGAGGGTCGCGCGATCTCGTGGGCGGCGCGACGGTATGTCACGATTGGTGCGTAAGACGGTACGCCCAAAGCGGTACAGCCAAGGGGGAGTTGGATGTACGGGACGAGGGGTGCGGGGGCGCGCGCGGCCGCGGCGGCGGTGGGGGCCGCTCTACTGCTGGCCGGGTGTTCCTCCTCCGGGGACAAAGACGGGGAAGGGGAAGCGGGCCGCTCGGGCGGGACGATCACCCAGCAGCCGAAGGCCTCGGACCCGTTCTGGGTCAACCCGGACGGGAACGCGGCGCAGCAGGTCGCCGCCTACGACAAGGCCGGGAAGCCGGCCGAGGCGGACCAGATCAGGAAGATCGCCGAGCAGCCGACGGGAGAGTGGATCGGACCGGAGAACCCCGAGGCGCAGGCGCAGGGGTTCACGCAGGCCGCGGCGAAGGCGGACCGCACGGCGCTTCTCGTCCTCTACAACATCCCGCACCGCGACTGCGGGCAGTTCTCGCAGGGCGGCGCGGCGGACGGCAACGCGTACCGGGCGTGGATCGAGGGTGTCGCCCAGGGGATCGGGGACCGGCACACGACGGTGATCCTGGAGCCGGACGCGGTGCTGCACATGGTGGACGGCTGCACCCCGGACGAGTTCCACGAGGAGCGGTACGACCTCCTCAAGGGCGCGATCGCCAAGCTCGGGGCGCTGAAGAACACCGAGGTGTACCTGGACGCGGGCAACGCGGGCTGGCAGCACCCCGACCAGATCTTCCAGCCGCTCCAGCAGGCGGGCGTCGACCGGGCGGACGGCTTCGCGGTGAACGTCTCCAACTTCTACTCGACACAGGACTCGATCGCATACGGCAAGCAGCTGTCAGCGAAGACCGGCGGCAAGCACTTCGTGATCGACACCAGCCGGAACGGCAACGGGCCTTACAGGAGCGGCGATCCGCAGCAGCGTTGGTGCAATCCGCCGGGGCGGGCCCTGGGCGAGGCCCCGACGACGAGCACCGCGGATCCGCTGGTGGACGCGTACCTGTGGGTGAAGCGCCCGGGTGAGTCGGACGGCACCTGCAAGGGCGGCCCGAAGGCCGGGGACTGGTGGCCGGCCTACGCACTGAAGCTGGCGAAGGCGTCCAAGTGACGCCGCTTCCGCGCCCCGTACGGGGCGCGGAAGCGGGAGGACCCTACGGCACCTTGACCCACTGCGCCGTCGACGGCGTCCCCTGATCGTCGTCGACGAACAGCATGTACCACCCGGACTGGACGAGGTTGCGGTTCTTGGGGACCGTCACCGTGATCTTGTTCCCGGAGGTCTTGAAGTCCAGCGCGATCGAGCGCTGATCCACGTCCGTGACATGTGTGGACGCGCTCGGCCGGATCAGCCGGACCTTCTTGATCGCCGACGCGTGCTGCGAGGTGAAGGTGCCCGAGGCGCCGCGGGCGATGGTCCGCGGCCCGCCCGACACGGAGGGTCGGGCGTCCCGGTAGAGATACGGCGGTGTGTAGATCTCGATGCGCTGCTCGAAGACGCCGGGTTTGGTGTTGGCCCGGTCGCCGTACAACGAGTCCGAGCCGAAGAACATCACCCTGCCGTCGGGCAGCAGGATCGAGCCCGAGTGGTAGTTGCGGCCGACCAGGGGATCGGCGACCCGCTGGAACGTGTTCGTGTCCGGGTGGTAGATCCGCGCCTGGAGGATGTTCGATTCGCTGCGTCCCCGGTAGTCCTCCGAACCGCCCGACACCAGCACGGTGTCGTCGGGCAGGATCGAGGACTGCGGATAGCGCGTGCCCTTCTCCAGCGCCGGCCCGTTCACGAAGCGCGGGTTCTTCGCCTTGAGGTCGATCAGCCGCGTCCTGTCGCTGGACAGTTTGGACTCGCCGACCCCGCCGCCGCCGATGACCATGTACTTCTCGTCCTGGGCCGGCGGCAGCAGCACGGTGCCGGACGTCTCCATCATGGTGGCGTCGCTCAGCCCGGGCAGCTCGGTGAACGTGTTGCTCTCCACGTCCCAGATGCCGGGGGCGCGGCCCACGTCGTCCGGACCGTAACCCGCGTTCGAACCCGAGTAGAAGATCTTGCCGTTCTCCATCAGGAACAGCGCCGGGTAGGTCGGGAACTGACGGATCTTCGGCGTGTACGTCCACTTCGCGGTCTTCGGGTCGAAGATCTCGTTCTTGCCCGGGACCAGCTGCCCGATGTCGTCGAGTCCGGAGACGCTGAGGATCCTGCCGTCGCTGAGGGTGGTGAGCGTCGGGTACCAACGGGCCTCCTTCATCGGGTCGACCTTGATGTACTTCTCGGCCACGGGGTCGAACTCGTAGGCATCCCGGATGCCCTGGAAGTCCTTCTTGTCGAGAGCGAGCTTCTGGGCGATGCCGTAGGTGTTGCGCGCGTCGGCGCCGGTCAGGCCCTGGACGCGGTAGTTGTCCTGGGTGCCGGTCTCGTAGGCGGAGCCGCGCTTCTGCGCCTCGACGTAGATGCGGCCGAGGCCCGGGTCGTTGCGCAGGAACTTGCCGGTCTTCTTGTCGAAGACCTTCTTCGCGCGTGGCACCAGGACGGGGTCCTTGGACACGAAGGTCTTCCCGTTCGCCCTGCCGGTGAACTTCGTGCCCGCGGGCAGCGTGATCGGCTTGTCCGGGTTCTCGTTGTGGACGATCATCAGGCCGCCGGCCTTGGTGACGTCCCCCTTCAACTTCTCGTAGCGCTTGGTGCCGCCCGCGATCAGGATCTTGCCGTCCGCCAGCTGGGTGTGACCCGTGCAGAACAGGTCGCTCGGCGTCGGCACCTTCTTGACCGTGCCCTTGACCGGGTCCCAGATCCGGGAGTCGAACTGCTTCTTGTCGAAGTTGGCCTGGTTGTTGCCCGAGCCCGCCACGAGCAGCACCTTCCCGGTGTGCAGGAGTACCGCGTGGATGGTGTCCTGGCGGTACTCCTCGGGGAACTCGACGATCTGCCAGTGCCCGTTCCTGGCTTTGTACTCGGGCTTGTTGATCGTGTAGTCGTGGTAGCGCTCCGATCCGAAGCGGTACAGCCACGGTCCGTTCATTCCGGCCAGTGCGAGGACCACCGCCGTGCCGATCGCGAGACGGCGGGCACGACGGCGGCCGGCCTGGTCATTCATTTGTTGTGTCCCCCCAGGGCGATCTGCATGGTCTGGTCATTGCCCGCGTGGCCGTTCCATGGGGGCCGCATCCCCGGCGTGTGTGCGCCGGCCGGCTGCGGTACCACCGCCGCGTCCTGCGGCTCCTCGGCGGCGGCCGGCCTCCTCTTCTCCAGCCGCAGGGTCCAGCGCCACACGAAGACGGGCGAGGCCGTGATGAGCAGGGCGATCGAGGCCCAGGTGATCATCGCGGGGTGGGAGTGGCCGAGGAGGAGGCCGGCGACGATCGAGCCGCCGAAGACCAGAATGAAGAACAGGTGGATCCGGAAGGTCCCGAAGAACGTGTCGGGGCTCGTCGAATCGCCCTTGGGAGTCACCACGAACCTGCTCTTGCGGCGCAGCACGGCGTCCATGAAAGAGCGGGCGTAGACCGGTGCGGACAGCGCCGACATCACCATGCCGGCCACACCGCCGGAGCCCTCCGGCTCATGCGGGGAGACGTTGTGCCGGCGGTTCCAGACGTACAGGCCGATCTGCAGCGCCGACGCGTTGCCGTAGAGCATCAGCCACACGGTGGGGTCGATGTTCACACCCGAGGCGCCCAGGCCGAGGAACAGGACACAACTCAGCGCCGCGAGGATCCAGTTGAGCGCCGACATCGGATAGAAGACGATCATCATCGTGTAGTTGAAGAGTCTGCCCGGTGACAGCGAGAAGAAGCCCTTCCAGTACTGCTTGAGGATCGTCTCGTACGTGCCGCGCGACCAGCGGAGCTGCTGGGTGAAGAAGTCCGTCCAGGCGCCGGGGCCCTCGCCGACGGCGAGTACGTCCGGGGTGTAGACGGACTTCCACTTCTTCCCGGTGGCCGGGTTCCTGTGGCGGTGTATCTCGAAACCGGTCGCCATGTCCTCGGTGATCGAGTCGTACAGACCGCCGATCTGCTTGAGCGCCTTGATCCGTACGGCGTTGGAGGTGCCGACGAACATCGGGGCGCCGTAGCGGTTGCCGGCCCGCTGGATCAGGGCGTGGAAGAGGAACTGCTGCGACTCGGCGGCCTTGGTGACGAAGGTGTCGTAGTTGCCGTACACCTGCGGGCCGATGACGAAGCCCACGTCCGGGTCGCGGAAGAAGCCCAGCATCCGCTCCAGGTAGTTGGGCAGGGGCACATGGTCGGTGTCGACGGAGGCGAAGTAGTCGTAGTCGTCCCCGTGCGCCTCCAGCCAGGCGTTGTAGTTGCCGTGCTTGGTCCTGGCGCGGTGCGGACCCTTGGACTGGTTCCACTCCGGGACGCCCTTGCGGGTGAAGTGGTGCACGCCCAGGCGCGCACAGACCGCTTTCACCTCCGGGTCGTCGCCCTCGTCGAGGAGCCATACATGCAGAAGGCCCCGGTGACGCAGCCGGACTGCCGCCTCCAGGGTCTTCGTCACCATCTCCAGCGGTTCCTTGCCGGGAACGTAGGTCGTGATGAAGGCGACTCTCGTGCCGGTCTCGGGCACCACCGGGACGGGGTCGCGGGCGATCAGTGTGGCGTGCGCGTTCGACAGCACGTTCATGCAGCGGAAGAACTCGATCAGACCGATCGAGACGAGCATCACCGCATCGAGGGCGGGCAGGAAGTCGTAGGTCGGGTACTGGCGTTCGGTCCAGTGCTCGGGCTGGAGCAGCCAGGCGAGCAGGACCAGCGAGAGCAGTGGCGCCGCCCCCAGCATCAGGGCGGCGCGGACGCGGTGCGGCTCCTGGGAAAGGAGCGAGCGGTACTGGACCTTGTACGGCTTGGCAGGATCCGGTTGTGTCAGGGGTCCCGCCAGCCTGCTGTAGTGCTCGTAGTCGTATCTGGGCAGCGTTTTCCGGAGCCGGTGGATGCTGCCTGTGTGGCCGGTCCGGTGCGACGGCGCCCTTGGCTCGGTCGTCTCTGACGGGTCGAAGTCCTGCCGGGCGCCCGTCGGCGTCGACGTCATGAGTCATCCCCCCGCACGCACGACTGCGTGTGTGTGTCGGTCATTCCGCCCGCGCGAGGCCCCCCTCGGCCTCGCGGACGATCAGTGACTGGCCGGCTTCGCCGTGTCTCCATGTCGACACGGAAGGCGCGGCCTCCCGGTTGCATGAACGCCCCCCTCGGCGTCCCTTGCGGCCGGGGCCCCCGTCCCCGCGTGGCACAACCGGTCCTTGCCCCCAACTGCCGTGCACCGGCAGTCCCTTGAAGCCCAGGGTTCTATGGCGTCCGGCATGATCGCAAGAGCGAAACGCGCTGTTTACCGGTTATACCGGCTTAATGGGACGCTTGTTGGAATCTACTGGTGCGGTTGTGGTCAGTCATGTACGGATGTTGAGGAAGTGGTCCCTTATGGCCTGTTCCGCTCGTACGGAATCCCCGGACCGTACGGCGTCGAGGATCTCCCGGTGCTGCCGGCAGGTGACCTTCGGGGCCTGCGGCACATCCACCAGATCCGTGCGGACACGGTGGAAGGCGTCCCAGAAGGCCTCCAGTGCCTCGCTCGGCAGCGCGTTCCCCAGCCCTCGGTAGAGGGTGGCGTGAAAGGCGCGATCGGTCTCGGCGAGGCCCCTTCCCCTGTACGGCCTCCCGTGCCATGCGGTCCACGAGCGCGTCCAGTTCGGCGAGGTCCCGCTCCGGCATACGGCCGGCCAGCCGCGAGATCAGTCCGGTCTCCACCGCCTCGCGCAGTTCGAGGAGCTCCAGCAGGCTGTCCTCGCCCCGGTGGTGCCCGGCGACGCGCGGAGCTCCGGCCGGCGCCGAGCAGTGCCATCAGTTCGGGCTCGGTCGGCAGCACCGCGCCCGAGGGCGGCCGGCGGTCGATGATGAGCTTCTTGATCCGCTCTTGCAGGTCGCGCGCCGTGGCCGGAGGGGATCCGGCCAATCGGCGTGGTCCCCACGGTGCGAGCGGATACGGAAAGGCCCCCCGCTTGCGCGAGGGGCCTTTCCGGTCGTGCGCCGCCAGGGACTCGAACCCCGGACCCGCTGATTAAGAGTCAGCTGCTCTAACCAACTGAGCTAGCGGCGCCTGCTGACCCGAAAACTCTACCCGACGCCGAGGGGTGCTCCCGGCCACCGGTGCCCATGACGGCCCCCGTCCGGCCGTGCCCCGTACCCCCGGAGGAACGGCACGCGTACATCATTTGGACCGTCATCCTTCGATTCCGGTGCATAGTTGGGAAAAGTGACGTACATGCAGAAAACAGGAAAAAACACCCCCGCTGCCGACAAGGAGTGTGACGGACGTCGCATGGAGACTCCGGTGTTCGAGGAATTCGATCCCATGACCGGCTGCGACTGCCCCGGCTGTGTTCACCGGCGCCGCGTCCTGCCCTTTTGCTCCCGCTCAGGGCGGGACGGCCGACTGACGGCCCGCAGGGCCTTCGCGCTGGCGGCCGCCGCGGGCACCGTGCTCGGCGTGGGCCAGGCGATGCCCGCCGTCGCGGCGGCCCATGCACCGCATCGCCCGGTTGCCCCGGCAGATGATCAGTCGCCGGACACTCCTCAGGGCCGCACGGCGCCGCTGCACGGCCCCGTCGGCGCACCGGCCGCGGCCTCGGCACCCAAGACGACCCGCACGGAGATCATCAACCGGGCCAAGAAGTGGGTCCAGGCCAAGGTTCCGTACAGCATGGACGACTACTGGTCGGACGGTTACCGGCAGGACTGCTCCGGTTACGTGTCGATGGCCTGGAACCTCGGCACCAACGAATGGACGGGCAGCCTCGACAAGTTCGGCGTCCGCATCACCAAGGCGGAGCTGCAGCCCGGTGACATCCTCCTCTTCCACAATGTCGCCAACCCGGAGAAGGGATCGCACGTGGTCCTCTTCGGCGGCTGGACGGACTACACACACACGCACTACACCGCTTACGAGGAGACCCCGCCGGCGGCTCGGAAGCGGGCCACCCCGTACGCGTACTGGAGCAATTCCAGCCGCTATGTGCCCTACCGCTACAAGAACCTCGTCGAGAGCAAGGCGAGCACCGAAAGCGACGCCGCGCAGTCGCCGGTGACCGTCGACGTACCGGCCGCGTCCCTCGGCTACCCGGGCGGTGCCCTGGCCGGTCCGGGCGCGGTCGCGCTGCCCGATCCGACGGCCTGGTCCCTGGCGCGGAAGGAGGGCGAGGACATGCCTGCGGCCGGGACCCCCCTCGCAGCCGCCGGATCGCGGGCCGTCTCCCGGGACGGGATGCCGGGCTATCCGGGCCTCGGGAAGTTCCGGCCGGGCGCGGAGAACCCGTACGTCACCCAGCTGGGCCGCCGGCTGATCAAGAAGGGGTTCGGCAAGCACTACACCGGCGGGCCCGGGCCGCGCTGGGGCGAGCGGGACCGGCGGAACGTCGAGGCGTTCCAGCGCGCCCAGGGCTGGCGCGGTGGTGAGGCCGACGGCTACCCCGGGCCCGAGACCTGGCGGCGCCTGTTCTCCTGATCCCGTTGTCGCCCCCTTTCCCCTCTCTTCTCTCCCCTTCCGGTCCGTATTGCGACGCGCCCGATCACGAAACTTCCCGGCGCGGAGGCATGGAGGCACGTATGAGCACGACGACATCGCAGAACCCGGAGTCCGAAGGGGTGCCGGACGACGCCGACGCCCGGCACGCCCGGCTCATCCACGGCGAGTCGACCACCGAGATCCCCGTCCACATGCTGTTCCGTGAGGACCCCGACACCGGTCCGCTGCCGGTCACCACGACCGTGGTGGGGCGGCGGCTCGGCACGGGCGAGCAGCCGAGGCTGCGCCCGCCCGCCCCGCCGGCCCGGCAGCCCCCGGACCCGGACCCCGACCTGGTCGAACGGCCCGCCCGGGTGCTGCCCGGGGTGCTGGGCGTGCTGGCCGGTCTCGCCGGTGCGGCCGGCAGCGGGGTCGTCGCATGGTGGGCCGGCCTCCTGTCGCCGGCCGCGGTGGACCTGTTGAGGCTTCCGGCCTCCCCCGCCGTGGGGCTGGGGCTTCAGCAACTGGGCGCGTTCGTCGGCGCGGGCACGGTCTTCCTGCTCGGCTTCGGCGGACTCATGCGGGGGCACACCGGGCGCGCCTGGGTGCTCAGTGTGTTCGGGCGCTACCGGGGCACGATCCGCCGCACCGGCCTGATGTGGGTCAACCCGCTGGTGATGCGCCGCCGGGCCGACGTGCGGCTGCGGCACTGGCGCAGCGAGCCGATGCCCGCGGTCGACGCCAACGGGATCGCGCTGCATGTGATCGTGCTGCTGACCTGGCGGGTCAGGGACACCGCGCGCGCCGTACTCGGCATCGACGACCACGAGACCTATCTGCGGGAGTGCGTCGAGTCGGCGCTGGCGCGCGTGCTGCCGCAGGTGCCGGCCGATCTGCCCGGGACGACGGCCATCGTGAGCCTGCGCAACGTCGAGGCGGTCGGTGACGCGCTGACCCGACTGGTGGCCGCGGAGGCGGAGCCCGCCGGCCTGGAGGTGTTCTCGGTGCAGCCGACCCGGATCGAGTACGCCCCCGAGGTCGCGGCACGGATGCAGCGCCGCCGTATCGCCGCGCTCGACGTGCAGCACCGTGACACGGTCCTCAGCTCGCTCGTCGACTCGGTCGAGGACACGGTGATCCGGCTGACCACGCGGGGCCTGGTCGAACTGGACGACTACGAGCGCAAGGCGCTGGTGAAGGACTTGACGGTCGCGTTCTACACGGGGCGGACCGGCGACGGGGCATGAAAGTGAGCCGCATTGGTATGGACATGTTCAACTCGCGGCAATAATCTGGGACTTGGTCTAGACCTGAACGCGCGCGTACGGCTCAAGGAACTCCCCACATCCTTCAGGAGCGGCAGCATGCGCAACCGTACGACCAGGAAGGCGAAGTGGTACGCGGCCGTGCTCGGCCTCGCCACCGCGGGCACGTTCGTGCTCTCCACGGGCGGTGCCAGCGCCCACGGCTACACCGACCAGCCCCTCAGCCGGCAGAAGATGTGCGCCGCGAACGGCGGCATCGTCACCGGCTGCGGCGACATCCAATGGGAGCCCCAGAGCGTCGAGGGTCCGAAGGGTTTCCCGGCGGCGGGGCCGAACGACGGTCAGATATGTTCGGCGAACCACACCAACTTCGGCGCGCTCGACCAGCCCAGGACGCCCTCGGGCGGGGCGTGGCCGACGACCAGGGTGACCGGCGGGCAGAGCTACACGTTCCGCTGGCAGTTCACCGCCTCGCACGCGACGACCGACTTCAAGTACTACGTCACCAAGCAGGGCTGGAACCAGAACCACGCCCTGACCCGGGCCGATCTGAACACCACCCCGTTCCTGACGGTCCCGTACAACGGTCAGCGTCCGCCGTCCACGCTCACCCACACCGGCGCCCTGCCGACCGGGCTGAGCGGGCACCACATCATCCTCGGAGTGTGGACGATCGCGGACACGGCCAACGCGTTCTACTCGTGCGCGGACGTCACGTTCTGACCGGTGCCCTGTCCCGAATCCGTTCCGGGACCGCTTTCTGAGCCTCCCTTGAGGAGGGCCGGCCTCCCGGGCGGGTACGTTCCACGCACGTCGGCATGATCATGACGGCGTGCGTGGAGTCGTACCGCACTCGGGGGAAACATGGACTACCTGTTCTACGTGGTGCCGTGCCTCATCATGGCCGTCGCGCTGACCGGGGCGGTGGTGGTGATCCGCTTCGTGCGGCTCGTGGACCGGATGCCGGTCACCGCCACCGACAAGATCCACCGGGTGGGGCTGCGACGGGAGGGGTTCCGGTGCGCGGATCCGGTGTGGTGGCGGCCACCGGGGGACGGCGCCTACCGGAGACTCACGGAAGAGGACGTGGCGGGACTCGTGGCCGAGTACCGGGCTCGGGGGCGCGAGGAACTGCTCGGGCGATAGCCGCCGTACGACGAGAAGAGGCCCCTCGCTTTCGCGAGGAGCCTCTCGTCCGTGCGCCGCCAGGGACTCGAACCCCGGACCCGCTGATTAAGAGTCAGCTGCTCTAACCAACTGAGCTAGCGGCGCAGACTCCGTCGTCTTTCGCTCTCGCGTCCGCCGACAAAAGAAATACTACCTGGTCCGGAGGGGTGCCTGTGACCCCCCTCAGATGGCGAGGGAGAGGAGCACGGGGGCCGCCCCCCTGTTCAGCCGGTCCGCCGCCTGTCGCAGCCGGTGCGCGTGCTCCACCGGCAGGGACAGCGCCAGGCAGCCCGCCGAGGAGCCCGCGGTGATCGGGACGGCCGCGCACACCGTGCCCACCGCGTACTCCTGCAGGTCGAGGACCGGAACCGTCGGCGGGTGGGCGTCGAGGCGGGACAGCAGGACCTTCTCGCTGGTGATCGTGCGGGAGGTGAGCCGGGCCATCTTGTGCCGGGCGAGGTGGTCCCGGCGGCCGTTGAGGTCGAGCTGCCCGAGCAGGCTCTTTCCGGCCGCGCTGGCGTGGGCCGCGGAGCGGAAGTCCACCCACTCGTGCACGGCGGGCGTGGACGGGCTCTGGGCGCACTGGGTGACCCGCACCTCGCCGTCGACGTAGCGGCTGATGTAGACGGCGGCGCCGACCGAGTCGCGCAGCCCGTCGAGGGTGCGCTGGAGCTGCTCGCGCAACGCCTGCTCGCGGCCGTGGGCGGAGCCGAGCCGACTGAGGGCGGCGCCGGCGACGTATGCGCCGTCGGCGGTCTGCTCGACGTAGCCCTCCCTGCGCAGCATGCGCAGGAGTGAGGCCAGCCGCTGGGCGCGGAGACCGGTGCGGCGGGCGAGCTCGGTGTCGGTGAAGCCGGTCGGGCGCCGCGCCACCGTCTCCAGGACGCGCAGCGCGTCCTGGGCCGAGTGGTACGGGGCGGTCGGCTCATGGGTCAGCGCCACGGTCTCCCCCTGCGCTTTTTGGGCCGTTCTCGGGACAGCTTGGCTGCCTCCACGATACGGCTCAAGGGCTGCTTGGGGAGCGGGTGTTGACGAACTTTGTGGCTTGATCGGCACCCTCAGCAGGAACGCGCCACTCTGGCATATGCCCAGGTCATGAACCGACCGCCCTGACCGGGCGGGATCGCTGTTCTCACCTCTCGTGGTCAGAGGACCGCGCTGAGGAATTCCCGGGTGCGGTCCTGTTCGGGCTCACTGAAGATCTTCTCCGGGGTGCCCGCCTCGATGACCTGGCCGGAATCGAACATCAGGACCCGGTCCGAGATGTCCCGGGCGAAGTTCATCTCGTGGGTCACACAGAGCATGGTGATGTCCGTGGTGTGAGCGATGTCACGGAGGACGTCGAGGACCCCCGCGACCAGCTCCGGGTCGAGCGCGGAGGTGACCTCGTCGAGCAGCAGCACCTGCGGGCGCATCGCCAGGGCCCGGGCGATCGCGACGCGCTGCTGCTGTCCGCCGGAGAGCTGGCTCGGGTACTTGTCCAGGTGGTCGCTGAGCCCCACCAGGTCGAGCAGCTCGCGTGCCCGCTGCTCGGCCTCGTCCTTCGACAGACCGAGGACCGTGACCGGCGCCTCGGTGATGTTCCGCAGCACCTTCATGTTCGGGAACAGGTTGAACTGCTGGAAGACCATCCCGATGTTCTTGCGGATCTCCCGGACCTGCCTCTCGGGGGCGGGGAAGAGCCGTTGCCCCGCGACCGTGATCGTGCCCTCGTCGGGCTTGGTCAGGGTCATCAGCAGACGCAGGATCGTGGTCTTCCCGGAGCCCGAGGGACCGATCAGCGTGACGTGCTTGCCGGCGTCGACCGAGAAGTCGAGCCGGTCGAGGACCGTGTGGTCGCCGAAGCACTTGGTGACCTTGTCGAAACGGATCAGCTCGCCGGTGGCCGCCGGCGGGTTCGTGTGGGCGTCGGGTTCCTTCATCAGGGGGGTGTCAGCGGACAAGGCGTCGCTCCAGGGCTCGCAGGAGGAGGGAGGCGGGATAGGAGATGAGGACGAAGGCCACACCGATGACGGTGAGCGGCTCGGTGAACTGGAAGTGCTGCTGTGAGAAGAGCCGCGCATCACCGAGCATGTCGAGGACGGTGATGGCCATCAGCATCGGCGTGTCCTTGAGCATCGAGATCACGTAGTTGCCGAGCGCAGGTACGACCCGGCGGATCGCCTGCGGCAGGATCACCGCCGTCCAGGTGCGCCGCTGCGGCAGGCTCAGCGCGGTGGCCGCCTCCCACTGGCCGGCGGGCACCGCCTCGATGCCGGCGCGGTAGACCTGCATCGTGTACGTCGAGTAGTGCAGGCCGATGGCGACGACACCGGTGGTCAGCGCGGAGAAGGTGAGCCCCCACTCGGGCAGCACGTAGAAGAGGAAGAACAGCTGCACCAGCAGCGGGGTGTCACGGATGAACTCGGTGACGATCCCCACCGGCCAGCGCACCCACCGGGTCGGCGTGCGCATCAGCAGCGCCCACCCGAGACCGAGGACGAACGAGATCAGCGAGCCGAGGGCCAGCGCCTGGAGGGTGACGAGCAGGCCGTCCCAGAAGTGCGGCATGAAGTCGCGGACGGCACCCCAGTCCCAGTTCACGAGACACCGCCTCCCACCGTGGTCGTCTCGGATCGCCGTACGGAGAGGGCGGGCTGCGGAGCCTTGCCGACCCCGGCCTTGAGCCGGTTCTCGAGGCCCCGCATGAGCCGGGTGAGCAGGAAGGCGATCACGAAGTAGATGAGCAGGATGTAGGTGTAGATCTGTGCGCTCTCCTGCAGTGCGAGCCGCACCAGGTTGCCGCTGAACGCCAGGTCGCCCATGCCCATGACGGAGACCAGCGCGGTGCCCTTGAGCAGCTCGACCAGCAGGTTGGAGAACGGCGGGATCATCTCCGGCACCGCCTGCGGCAGCAGGATCTTCCGCATCCGCTGCCACGGCGTGAAGCTGAGCGCTATCCCGCCCTCACGCTGCGCCGGGTCGACGGAGTTGAGGGCGCCGCGCACGATCTCGGCGCCGTACGCCCCGTACGTCAGCCCCAGTGCGAGCGTGCCCGCCCACATCGGCACCAGCTGCCAGCCGAAGGCGAGCGGCAGCACGAAGAACACCCAGAAGATCATGATCAGCGCCGAGGTGCCGCGGAACACCTCGGTGTAGAAGCCCGCGAGGAAGCGGACCACCCACCGCCGGTGGGTGCGCGCGATGCCGACGGCGAAGGAGACGGCCGTCGCGAGCAGCGCGCTGAGCACGAGAAGCTGGACGGTGGTCCAGATGCCCTTGATTACGAGTTCCCAGAGTCCCGAGGTCATCCGCGGCACAGCTCCTTCGCGGTCATGTCGGTCATCTCGGCCTTGGTGAAGCCGAACGGCCGCAGGATGCGGAAGAGTTCGCCGCTCGCTTTCATCTTCTTCAGCTCGGCGTCGAAGGCGTCCCGCAGTCGCGTCTCGGTGGGTCGGAACGCGAAGCCGCCGCCGTCGATGTGCGGTTTGCCCTTCACGAGCGGGGCGAAGGGCTTCGTGGCCTCCGCCGTGCGGGACTTCTTGACGACCTCACGGGTGGTGAGCGCGGTCCCGGCGAACACGTCGACGCGCCCGGCCTCGACGGCGTTCAGCCCGGCGACCTGGTCGGGGACGATCAAGATGTCGCTCTCCTTGTAGCCGGCCTCGACGGCGTACTGGATCTCCGCGTATCCGGTGCCGGTGGCGAATCTCGCCTTCTTCTCGACGACGTCCTTGTAGCTGTGCAGACCCTTCGGATTCCCCTTGCGCACGACGAAGGAGTCGAGCATCTGGTAGTCGGGGTCGGAGAAGATGACCTGCTGACAACGTTCCGGGTTGATGTACATCCCGGCGGAGACGACGTCGAACTGCTGTGAGTTCAGCCCCGGTATGAGCGAGCCGAACTCCGTCGGCACGGGCTGGACCCGGTCGACGCCGAGGCGTCTGAAGATGACCTTCGCCAGCTCCGGGGCCTCACCGGTGAGCTCGCCGTCCTTGTCGATGTAGCCGAAGGGGATCTCGCCGGCGATGCCGAGGCGGACGACGCCCTGGGCCTTGAGCCGGCTGAGCAGATCACCGCCGCGCGTGGTCGACGCCGTGGCCACGCGGCTGCAGCCGGCGGCGCCGAGCGCGCCGAACGCGGCGACGCCGACGAGTAGTGACCGTCTGGTGGTTCCGGGTTTCCCTGGGTCATTCGTCCGTCGTGGAGCCATGGGCGCGCGGCTACCCCGGCCCATGCGATGTATTCCGGCCGATTTTCGGCCCCGCCCCGGCGGGGGCGCTCCGCGCGGAGGCTGTCGTTCCGTTCCGCCCCGCGCTGACCAGCCACGACTGCGGCCGGCGGGCGTTCAGTGGCCGGGAACGTATCCGCGTACTTTGTCCACCACGTTCACCAGCGGTTTCCCCGCCTCCCAACGCTCGTACAACCCGACGAACTGGGTGCCCAGCTCGTCCCGCCAGCCGATCGTGTCGCCGCTCATGTGGGGGGACACGAGCAGGCCCGGAACGCGCCACAACGGGCTGTCGGGGGTGAGCGGTTCGTGCCGGAAAACGTCCAGGGCCGCGCCCGCGATCCATCGCTTCGCCAGCGCCTCGGCCAGTGCGTCCTCGTCCACCAGCTGCCCGCGCCCGACGTTGATGAAGCGGGCGGAGGGCTGCATCACGCCGAAGCGGCGGACGTCGAACATGCGGGACGTCTGCTCGGTCAGCGGCGCCGCAGCGATCACCCAGTCGGCGCGGGCCATCAGCCGGTCGAGGTCGGCCGGGCCGTGGATGCCGGTGCGCGGGACGCGGCCCACGATCGACGTCGTCACGTCGAGTGCCTTGAGCGTCCGGGCGATCGTCCGCCCGATCGGCCCGGAGCCGACCACGCACGCGCGCGTGCCCGCGACCCGCGTCGTGTCGCGGTGCCGCCACTCCCGCTCCCGCTGCAGGTCCCACGTCCGCGGCAGGTCCTTGGCCATCGCGAGGACGAGTGCGGCCACGTACTCGGCGACCGGCTGGTCGAAGACGCCGCGCGCGTTCGTCACCACCGTGTCGGACGCGGCGAGTTCGGGGCACATCAGATGGTCCACGCCCGCGCTCGCGGTGTGCACCCAGCGCGGTCGTGGGCCCTCGCCGGGCCAGGCGTCGCGCACCGCCCGCGAGGCGAAGTCCCATACGAGCAGGACGTCGGCGTACGGCAGCCGCTCGGCGAGTGTCGAGGCGTCCGCGTGCTCGATCCGCACCCGACCGGTGAGCCGGCCGAGCCGGGGCAGCGGCTCGGCGTCCAGGACGAGCAGGGTAGGGCGGCCGGGCGGGGGAGCGGTCATGCGGGAACCGGGTCTCCGTTCGGCGGCGGCCGACAGCGGCCGGCCGGGCGTCTGACATGCGCGGATTGACCACAGTCGCAGCCGGAACCACCGCCGTCAACACACTCGGAACGCCCCGGACGTCGTCGTTTCGGCGTTACGGGTCCGCTGCTTCGGGAAGGCGCCGTGAGGGACGTCCTCTCGGCCAACCAGGTGAGGATGCGGGCGGCTCTGCGTCACTTGGGTACCCGGGCGGCGGGTCCCCGTCAGGCTCTGCTGGGGGAGCCTCCCACGCCCCCGAGGCAGTGGGAAGGCGGCACGTCAGGGTCCCGTACTGCCGGAAGAACAGGAAGGTTGGGCATGACCGCACTCGGATTCCTCTACCCCGGCCACTACGCCGAGGACGACTATCCGCGTATCGAGCAATTGCTGGCCAGCGACGTCCGGGTGGACCTCGTGCACACCGAGGCCGGGGAGGACACGCACCGCGTGGACGCGCTGCGGGAGATCGGCTCACCGCAGCGGCTCGCGTCGGGCATCGAGGAGCTGCGCCTCGCGGGCGCCGAGGCGGTGGTCTGGGCGTCCACCAGCGGGAGCTTCGTGCACGGCTGGGAGGGCGCCCACGAGCAGGTGCGCTCCCTCGCGCGCAAGGCCGGGATGCCGGCCTCCGCCACCTCGTTCGCCTTTGTGCACGCGGTGCGGGAGGTCGGGGCGCAACGGGTGGCGATCGCGGCGACGTACCCGGACGACCTGGCGGACCTGTTCGCCGCGTTCCTGCGGGCGGCGGAGGTGGAGGTGGTGTCGGTCCACGCCGCGGGGGCCGCCACGGCGGGGGAGGTGGCCGGCTGGGGGGCGAAGGAGGTGCTGGCGCTCGCCCACCGGGGCGATCACGCCGACGCCGACACGGTGCTGCTCCCCGACACGGCACTGCACACGGCCGCGCACCTGACGCTCCTGGAGAAGGAGCTTGCCAAGCCGGTACTCACGGCGAACCAGGTCACGGTGTGGGAGGCCCTCCGCCTGGTGGACCGCCGCGTGAACGCCCCGAACCTCGGCGCCCTGTTCACCAGGGAGCCGATCGTCCAGGTGTGACGCCCCGACCCCGGCGAGGGCGCCGGGAATAACCGGGGAATGCCTCCTGTTTTGTCGCGAGAAGAAGCGACGCGCACGCAGGAGGCAGTTCGGTGGACGAGATCCGAGGCACGGCACAGGGCTCCGCCCCCGTTCCCCTGTCCGTACTTGACCTGGTCACGGTGGGTGCGGGCCGAACCGCGACCGACGCCCTGCGCACCAGCGTCGCGCTCTCGCGACTCGCGGAGTCCCGGGGCTTCCACCGCTTCTGGGTCGCCGAGCACCACTCCATGCCGGGCGTGGCCTCCTCCTCGCCCGCCGTGATCCTCGCCCACCTCGCCGCCCACACGGACCGCATCCGTCTCGGCTCGGGCGGAGTGATGCTGCCCAACCACGCCCCGCTCGTCATCGCGGAGCAGTTCGGCACCCTGGAGGCGATGGCTCCGGGCCGTATCGATCTGGGCCTGGGCCGCGCCCCCGGGACCGACGGCGCCACGGCCGCCGCGCTGCGCCGCACCGACCGGCTGAACGAGGGCGCCGACGACTTCCCCCAACAGCTTGCCGAGCTGACCCGCTTCCTCGACGACGACTTCCCGGACGGCCACCCCTACTCCCGCATCCACGCGGTCCCGGGCCCGGTCCAGGCCACCTCTCAGGGCGGCGTCCAGTCCCCGCACCGGCCGCCGGTCTGGCTGCTCGGCTCCTCGGGCTTCAGCGCCCGCCTGGCCGGCATGCTCGGCCTGCCCTTCGCCTTCGCGCACCACTTCTCCGCGCAGAACACCATCCCGGCGCTCGATCTGTACCGCGAGTCCTTCCGTCCCTCCGCCGTCCTCGACGCCCCGTACGCCCTCATCGGCGTCGCCGCCCTCGCCACCGACGAGGAGAAGGAGGCCCGCCGCCAGGTGAGGGCCGCCGCCCTGAACATGCTCCGGCTGCGCATGGGCCGCCCCGGCCTCGTTCCCACCCCGGAGGAGGCGGAGGCATATGAGTTCGGCCCGCTGGAGCAGGAGTTCTTCGACTCCTGGAGCGCGAACGTCATCCACGGCACGCCGGACGAGGTCCGCTCCGGCCTCGACGACCTTCACAAGCGCACCGGCGCCGACGAGTTGATGCTCACCGCCAACGCCCACGGCGCGGACGTGCGCGTGCGCTCGTACGAACTGATCGCGGACGCCTACGGGTTGCCGGCCGACTGAGCGCGGGAGGGCGCCGTCACACGGGGGACGGCGGCCTCCCGTTCACGAAGGGTGGCAGGCATCCGCTTCCACGAGCTCGGAGATGCGGTCCGGCGGCACGGGTCGCGAGTACAGCCACCCCTGACCGGTGTCGCAGCCGATCCGGCGCAGACGGGTGGCCTGCGCGGAGGTCTCCACGCACTCGGCGGTGACCGTCAGACCCAGCCGATGCGCGAGCTGGATCATGGCCTCGACGATGACCTCGTCGGCGGGGTTCGGATGGGCGCCCGTGCCCTCGTACTGGAATCCGCGCACGAACGATCCGTCCAGTTTCAGCACCGACACCGGCAGCCGGCTGAGGTAGGCGAGGTTCGAGTAGCCGGTGCCGAAGTCGTCGATGGCGATGCGCACCCCCATGTCGCTGAGCGCCTTCAGCGTCTGGAGCGGGCGGCCGGCCGAGCCCATGACCGCGGACTCGGTCAGCTCCAACTGCAGCAGATGCGGGGCGAGCCCCGTCTCCGCGAGTGTCCCCGCCACGTCGGCCACCAGGTCGGAGTCCCACACCTGACGCACCGCCACGTTGACACTGACGAAGATCGGCGTCTCGTCCGGGCGCTCGAGCTGCCAGCGGCGCGCCTGACGGCAGGCGGTCCTCAGCACCCAGCGCCCGAGCTGGACGATCGAGCCGTCCTCCTCCGCCAATCCGATGAACCGATTCGGCGTCAGCGTGCCGAACTGCGGGTGATGCCAGCGCACCAGCGCCTCGACCCCACGCACCCGTCCGTCCTCCATCCCCACGAGCGGCTGGTACTCCAGGGCGAACTCCCCCCGTTCGATCGCCGGGCGCAGACCGGAGGACAGGGCCTGACGGGTCATGCGGTGGGCGTTGCGCTCGGGATCGAAGAGGGTCCAGCGGGCTTTGCCGTCCGCCTTCGCCCAGTACAGCGTCGTATCGGCCGCCTGCATCAGACCGGTCGCCGTCGTCCCGGCCGCGTGCCGTTCCACGACGCCGATGGACGCCGACACGGACAGGCGCTGACCGGTCAGGTCGAAGGGCGCCTGGAGCGCCCTGAGCACCGACTCGGCCAGGTCGGCGAGTTGGTCGGTGCCCGTCGAGTCCTCGACGAGCAGGGCGAATTCGTCCCCGCCCAGTCTGGCCACCAGGGGAGTGGCCGGCCTCGCGTGGCCGGCCTCGTCCGCGCAGCGTGTCAGGCGCTCGGCGACGGCCGCGAGCAGCCGGTCCCCGACGCGGTGGCCCAGCGTGTCGTTGACGGCCTTGAAGCCGTCGAGGTCCAGGTAGCACAGCCCGATCCGGCCGGTGCCGCTCTCCTCGTACGACTCCGCCTCCAGCGCGGTCGACAGGCGTTCGAAGAAAAGCGTGCGGTTGGGCAGCCGGGTGACCGGGTCGTGCATCTGCAAATGGCGCAGCCGGGCCTGGAGTTCACGCCGGGCGCTGATGTCGGCGACCGAGAGCACGACGGCCCTCTCGGACTCGGGCAGCGGTGTGACGGTCACCTGGACCCAGAGCGAGTGCCCGTCGGGATGTTTGAGGCGGCGCGTGCAGCGCAGCCGGGCCTGGCGCCCGCGCAGCACCTCGCGGTACGCGTGCCAGGTGCGCGCGTCCGAGGACAGGTCCACCAGATCGGCGGCGACCTTCCCGGCCAGCCCCTCGGTGCTGGTGCCGAGCAGCGATCCCATCGCCTCGTTGGCGGTGACGACCAGGCCCTCCCGGTCGACGACCGCCATGGCGAGCGGTGCTGCGGTGAATGCGGCACCGAGCGAAGCGGGTTGGGACACCGCGGCGGGGGGCGGCGGCGGTGGATCCGTGGCCGGCGGAAGCGGATGCGCTCCGGGGAGGAGCTGTGGCTGGGACGTACCGGATGACATGGTCATGTGACTGTCTGTGACGGCCGGGCTGACGAGGTCTGCCGCGGGCGCCGGCCCTTCGGACGTTCCGCTCACCGCTCGCTCCCGCAGTGCACTCGTTCTTCGTACGGATCTCGTGGGTCTCGTCGGGGTCGACGGCCGCGTGGTGAGCGGCCGTACAAGCCGTGTTCGTGCAGGAAAGTGTGCCGATCATAGAGGCTGGCCCAGGGGCCTACCAGCCGCTGTCCGGTGTCCCGGAACGTGCACATGTTCTGACAGATCGTTTCTGCCCCGAGCGGACCCCCGTCTATCAGGCCGCCCTCGATTGTGACGTTGTGTGAGTATTCGGGGCGTCGGCCCACGTCGGCCGCCCCCTCGCTGCGCGTGCGCCGTCCTGCGCTCCCGCCCCGCACTGCCCCTCCCTCGGCCGTCGCGGTTCCCCTCTGGCTTTTCCCCCGGCTGACGGCGTCTCACCCTTCTGGGGCAGGCAAACAGGGCGTAGTCATACAAGTAGGACAAGGCTGGGTGCGGAGTTCCCGGAACCGCGCCCGGAGGTCGACGTGCCATGTCCGCTCCCCGTCACGGGGCCAACCCGGGACGCCCCGAAAAAGCCCTTCCGGGGCGGGGTGCCCGTCCTGCGCAGGACCGCGTCCGTGGCCACGTCGATGGCGGCACTGGTCGCGACCTCCCTCATCACGGGGCCCGCGCTCGCCGATCCGACGGCGGCGCCCTGCGAACTCACGCGCAGCCGCGCGCACCATTCCGAGGGTGTCGACACCTGGAACGCCGCCTACACGCGCCCCATCCGCCCGCTGGACGGGGTCATGGTCTTCCTGTCCTTCCCGGATGCACGGCCGGCGACCACGCCGGCCGAGCTGACCGCCGACTACTTCCCGTCCACCAGCCGATTCTTCGAACGTGCCTCCTACGGCCGGTTCACCGTGCGCCCGCATCCGGTGAGGCGCTGGATCCGGATGCCCCGCCCGTCCACCTGGTACGCCATGAAGCGTGACTGGGACCCAGGGCGCCGTGCCGCGTACCTGCGCGACGCGCTCGCCGTGTCGGACAAGAGCGTCGACTTCTCGCGGTACGACATCGTGTACTTCGTGGCCGATCCGGACGCGCCCGGAGTCGACTCGGACGCCACGAAGGTGGTCAACCTCGACAAGCCGCTGCGCGCCGACGGCAAGGACATCCGCCGGGTGGTCACGGTCTTCGAGAAGCACCCGCCGGACCGGCTCGTCCTCGCCCATGAGACGGGTCACACCTTCGACCTGCCCGACCTCTACCACCGTCCCGTCGACGGCAAGGGCGACTGGGACACCTATGTCGGCGACTGGGACCTCATGGGCAGCCAGTTCGGACTGGCGCCGGATCTGTTCGCCTGGCACAAGTGGAAACTGGGCTGGCTGGACCCACGCCAGGTGGTGTGCGTACGGGGCGCCGTCACGAGGGTGACGCTGGAGTCGCTGGAGGCGAGGCCGACCGGGGTGCCGCAGGTGCCGGTGAACGCCGGCACGGCCTTCAGGCCCGGGGCGACCGGTGCGGCGGGCAGCCCTGGGACGAAGGTCCTCGGGCCCGGCGTGGAGGCGTTCGGTTCGGGGCGCGGCACGAAGCTGGCGGTCGTGCGGACGGGAGCCGACAGCGTGCTCGCCATCGAGGCGCGCGGGGCGCTGGGCAACGACCGCGCGGTCTGCCTGGAGGGTGTCCTCGTCTATCGCGTCCGCAGCGAGACCGGGTCCGGCGGCGGCCCGATCGAGGTGCTCGACGCCCATCCGCAGTCCTCGGCGTGCTTGGGCAACTCGGTCTATCCCGCCCTCGCGGACGCCCCGGTGTCGGTCGGCGAGAGCTTCACGGTGCCGGGAACCGGGGTCCGGGTCGAGGTGGAGGACCAGACGGCGTCCGGGGCGTGGACGGTACGGATCACGAGGGAGTGAGAAGCACGGGCGCACCGGGCGGTTTCTGTGGCGTGGCCTGGGGCGGGGGGTGCCGGGGCGAGGCCCCGGTTCGTGCCGGGCGGTTTCTGTGGCGTGGCCTGGGGTCGGGTGTGGGGTGGAGGCCCCGGTTCGTGCCGGGCGGTTTCTGTGGCGTGGCCTGGGGTCGGGTGTGGGGTGGAGGCCCCGGTTCGTGCCGGGCGGTTTCTGTGGCGTG
>NZ_JBVHHL010000054.1:0-20099 GCF_055561075.1 Streptomyces sp. NPDC022910 | reverse complement strand
CGTGCTCTGGGATGGGGTGCCGGGGCGAGGCCCCGGTTCGTGCCGGGCGGTCACTGCAGCGGGCCCTGGGGTCGGGTGCCGGGGCGAGGCCCCGGTTCGTGCCGGGCGGTTTCTGTGGCGTGCTCTGGGGTCGGGTGTGGGGCGAGGCCCCGTTCGCACCGGGCGGTCACTGCCGCATGGCCTGGGACAGGGGGTGTGGGTGGCAAAGCCCCGGCAACGCGCGGCGAAGCCGCGCAAAAACAACGATGGCGAGCGGTTCGCGCTTTCCGCGAACACCACTCGCCATCGCCATCGTGCGCCGCCAGGGACTCGAACCCCGGACCCGCTGATTAAGAGTCAGCTGCTCTAACCAACTGAGCTAGCGGCGCCTGCTGACGTCGTAGACACTAGCACCCTGGTCGGCGGGAGGAAAAATCGATATCCCTACGCCGGCGGAGGCGACCGTGCGGGCCGCTCGGACGGCCGCCCAGAGGAAGATCTCCGGTCCGGGAAGCCAGGGGCGACGGGTGTCCGGCGCCACCAGCCAGCGCGATTCGGGGCGGGGGACGGCGGTGTCGGAGGGGCGGACCGCGGGCACGGTCACCGCGTCACCGGGCCCATGGCACAGCAGCGGCGGAATCGCGTCGGCACGGCCGCCCCACTCCTCCCACTCGAGCAGCGCCGGCAGCCGCCGCGCCGTGCCCGGCGCCGCGAACAGCAGCATCCGCCCCCGGTGCGCGGCGACGGGCCCGGAGCCCGGCCCCTCGTCCCAGAGCCGGTCGAGCATGCGCCGCCCGAAGATCGCAGGCGTGTTGACCACGTCGAACGCGGTGCCGCAGGGCAGGACGACCGGGGCGGCGGGGCGCTCCGCCCAGTACGCGAGCGTGCTTCGGGGATACGTTCCTGCCGAGGCGAGCCACGCGGCGCCCTCCGAGGTGACGCCTGAGACGTCGAAGCGATCGGGGGTGGGTGCGCGGAAGGGTTCGGTGAACGGCGTTCCACTGCTCATGGCAGTCAGATCTACCGGCGGTGAGCGAACCGTCTCGGAGAGTTGCGGAAAATCGGGACAGGGCGGGGCGGGGCGGAGTATTGTGCCACCCGGCATATGCCAAACGATCTTTCGCATGGCCGGGACCCCCGCCCGGCGTTCGAGGACCGGACGCTCAGCCCAGGCTCTCCGGCCCGCTCGTCTCCGCCCCGCTCAGCAGGTCCTGGCCGAACTCCACCATCTTCTTCGCGTAGTCCTCGGTCCACTCCGCGCGCTCGGCGATCGCCGCCGGCGTCAGCCGGTCGAAGCGGCGCGGATCGGCGAGCTGGGCCGCGGCGATCGCCTGGTACTCCACCGCCCGGTCCGCCGCCGCGCGAAACGCCTGCGCCAGCTCCGTGGCCCGCGCAAGCAGCGCCCGCGGGTCGTCGATCGACTCCAGGTCGAAGAAGTGCTCCGGGTCGGAGGCCGCCTCCGCGGGCTCGAAGAGCAGGGGCGCGGGGCGTAGCCGCGGCTCGTTCCGACGCGGCTCGGGCTCCGCCATGTCTTGTCCTCCTCGTACTGTTGGGGTGGTGCCGCCCTGGGGGAGGGCCACCATCCATTGTCTCGCGGCGACGCAAGGGGACGAAGGAGCGCGCGCACGCCACTGCTCCGCGCTCCCCGCGCCGCACGTCTCCCGCAGTCTCAAGGACGCCGGGCCACGTGATGTTCCCCGTCGCCGAGCGCTGCCGGCCGTCCCGGCGTACCCGCCGGTCAGGGCCGCCACGCCACCCGGTGCTCCGCCAGATGGGAGAGCACCGCGTGGTTCGCCTCCCAGCCATCGGGAAACTTCACCGTCACGCCCAGCTGCACCGGCTCCGTCGACGGATGGTCGTCCAGCAGGTCCGAGACCCCCGCCCGGCACACCACGATGCACGCGTGGCGGTGGCGGGACGCCAGCACACACAGCCGACCGGTCTCCAGGTGGAACGCCGTCGCGTCCGGCCGCCCCGACAGCGGATGCAGCACCACCGTCACATCGAACTCCCGGCCCTGGAGCCGGTTGGCCGTGTCCACCGTCACGTCCGTCACTCCGAGGTCCCCCAGCGCGGAGCGCACCGCCGCCGCCTGGTCCCGGTGCGCCGTACCGACGGCGATCCGGTCCGCCGTCAGCGGCACCGGGTCTTCCGCGCGCTCCGAAACCGCCGCCCCGCCCCGGTCAAGCAGCCGCCGCACGACCGTCGCCACCGCCCGGACCGCCTCGGGATCCGTCCTCGGGGTGTGCCGTGCGGGGAGCTCCAGCAGCCCCCAGCCGGCCTCGGCCGCTTCGTCGATCACCCGGTCGGGCCCGGAGCCGTCCGAGGGCACCCCGAACCGCAGCCGCCGGTCCCCGTGCTCCGTCCCGCTGCGGAACGGCGTGTACGGGTAGAACGCGTCCGAGACCAGCGGCGCCGCCGACGCCGGCAGCCGCCACGACACCGGCAGCCGGTGCTGCGGCAGCTCGGGGTTGTGGGCCAGAAGGGTGGTCACGGCGGAGGCCGACGGGTCGTACGACAGGCCCGCCCACTGCTCCGCGCCCACGATCGCGAACGGGTCCAACTGCCCTGGGTCCCCGACGAACAGCGCTCGTTCGAACAGGCCCGCCACCGCCAGCAGCGCGTCCGAGCGCATCTGGTACGCCTCGTCGACGATCGCGTGCCGCCACGGTTCGACGTCCTTGACGTGCGCCCACTTGGCGGCGGTCGAGATGACGACGTCCAGGCCGGCCAGGTCGGCCGCTTTGGTCGACTTCCGGACCTGCGGCAGGTCGTCGAGGGCCTTGTCGTACGGGTCCGGATCGCTGCTGTGCAGCCGTCCGACCGGCAGCTCGGGGTCCTTCTCCGCCAGCCGCACCACCAGGTCGTCCACCTGCGCGTTGGTCTGCGCGATCACCATCAGCGGCCGTCCGGCCGCCGCCAGTTCGAGCGCGGCCCGGACGACGAGCGTCGACTTCCCGGCGCCCGGCGGCGAGTCGACGACGACCCCCCGGTGCGCACCGTGCAGCGTGTCGTGCAGGATCGCCTCGGTGGCCCGGGCGGCCGCGGTCCCCGGATCGAAGGCCCTGCCCGGCCGGGCGAACACGGTCACAGAACGTCCTCCTCGGTCACCGGATCCGGCTGCGGCAGTGCGTCGGCCTCGCCCGGCGGCCCGCCATGCGTCCACGGCGTCTCCTCCGGGTCGGGCAGCTTCGGACCGCCGCGCTGCTCGTGCTCGAAGACCGTGAAACAGACGTGGTCGCCCTTCTCGGGCACGGATCCGGCCTCCGGTTCCTTGCCGCGGCCCATCTTGTCGACGATGCGCAGGACCACGAGGCCGCCCCCCGCGTCGTCCCCGTCGTGTCCCTCGTGTCCGACGAACTCGGCCGCCTGCGGCTTGCCGCCCAGCGACCGGTACACCCTCGTGCGCTCCCCGAGATGCGGCCGGTCCTCGGTCCGCACGGTCACCAGCGGGCGCGGGCTCGGCCGCTTGCCCTCGCTGTAGGTCATCACGACGTCCGTGACCTCACCCGAGAAGGCCTCCCCGGCGAGCTGTCGGCCGGCCATGACGAGCGGGTCGTCGAGCGCCTCCTGGGCATCGAGGCGGGCCTGTTCCCGCTCGCGCGCGGCGAGCTTGTTGGCCGCCGTGACCGCGTCGTCGCGGCGCGGCTGCGGCGGCTCCCCGGCGGCCACGCGGTCCCGGTGGCCGGTGAACGACCAGCGGTCGCGGGTCCACCGGTCCGCCACGTGCGCTCCCTCCGGCAGTGCACGCAGCAGGTCGAGCCCCTGCCACACCGCGTCCCAGGTCGGGCGGGTGCGGCTCTCGACCAGCGCGCGGATCCCCCGTTCGGCGGCGGTGAGTTCCCCCAACCGGTCGTCCGCCTCGACGCCGTCCTCGGCGGACGCCAGCCGGGTCCGCGCGCGGTCGTAGCGCTCGATGGCCGGGGCAAGCAGTTTGTTGTCGAAGGCCGGGTCGGTGGCGGGGCCAGCCGGCGGGCACAGCAACTGGCCGTCTCCGTCCCGTGCCAGCTCGGCCCGCAGCGCCGCGTCCGCGCCCGAGGTGCCCTCCGGCGGATCGATCCAGGCGAGCAGCGCGCCCAGGTGCTGGTCCTCCAACGAGGACTGCCCGGTCGCCCAGTGCCGAGTCAGCACATCGGTCGCGGCGAGCAGCAGCGAGGAACCCGGGACCCTGGCGCGCTCCCCGAAGTGGGTGAGCCACCGGCCGAGGAGCGGCACCCGCGGGGGCGCCGGGTGCGGAGTCTCCGGGTCCTGCTCGGCGGTGCGGCGGAACCGCATGGAGCGCCCCAGAAGCCGTACGAAGTCGATTCCCGCGCGGCTCGGCACGATCAACTGCGGCGCGTCCGCGCACAGGTCGACCTCGACCTTGACCCGCTTGCCGGTCTCCGGGTCGGTCTCGGTGCGCTCGGCGGGCTCGACCGCGTCGGCGAAAGCGTCGAGGTACGGCAGGACGACGTCGGCGAGCTCGGCGAGGAAGGCGAATCTGAGGTCGCGGTCGCGCGGCTGCGGCACCACGAGCAGCCGCGGCGCGTCCCGGTCGGTGCCGACGAGCGCTCCCAGCGGTGCCCCGGCCTCGCCCGCGGTGGTGAGCGGCACGAGGACGAGGGGGCGCTCGGACAGGTGGCGGTGCCGGACGGTGGCGGCGGGCCGGGCGCGGCCGCACTGCACGGCCTCCAGGCGGGCGAGGGTGGCGATCAGCGACATACGGCCTCCCGGGCGGCGAGCGCCTCCGACCGCAGCTGTGCCGCCCTGCGCAGGGCGGCCACCGCCGGGTCGTCCGGGTCTCCGGCCGTCCCGTGGGCGGCGGCCAGGACCTCGTCCACCGTGGTCAGGCCGCCCAACTCGGCCCGCAGCGACCGGCCGTAGGACGTCACCGCGCCCTCGGCGCGCGAGCGGTCGCGGCAGTGGAAGGCCAGTTCACAGGCGGCCAGGCAGTCGGGCGCGTAGGTCGCCGGGACCGCCTCCACGGCGTCCGTCAGCTCCTCCTGCGGGAGGTCGGTGGCGAAGCACGTGCCGTCGGGGAGGCCGTCCGCGATCTCCTCGATGCGGGTGAGACGGGCCAACTGGCGCCGGGTGACCGCGCGCTGCTTGCGGATGTCGACCGGGGACGCGGTCGGCAGGTTGGAGAAGTCCTTCGGGCAGACGAGCAGGACCCGGTGGCGCACCACGGGCGCGGGGGCGCTGTCTTGTCGGAGGGGCGTGCCGAGGTGGGCGGCGACCTCCTCCAGCGCAAGCACGTAGACCGCGGACTGGCGGGCCGCCGCCCCCACCTTCGCAGGATCGGCCGAACCGTCCAGCATGGGGAAGGACTTGATCTCCACGACGGTCCAGCTGCCGTCCGGGTGCACCACCACCGCGTCGGGCTCCAGGAACGCGGGCGAGCCTGCCACGTCCAGGGCGAGCATGGGGTGGTCGAGCAGCGCCCAGCCGCGCGTCTCGGTGGCCTCGCGCAACGCCAGCGCCGTACGGGCGGCGCGGCCTTCCGGGCCGACAGCGGTGAGGTCGGGAACGAGCGCTCCCTCCGGCGGCTCGGCGGTCGGGTCCAGCTTCTCGCGCACCAGGCGCAGCAGTTCCGCGCCGCCGTTCGCCTTGACCCGGGCCTCGAACGCGTTGCCCCGCATGAAGGCGAACTGCGACTGTCCGAACGCCGAGGGGGCGCCCAGCGCGCCCGCCAGCGCCGCCTTGTCCACCCCCGCGCCGTCCAGGAGCGCGCGCCGCCTGCACCCCGGGTTCGCGGCGAGCGCGGCGAGGGCGCGTGCGTCGAGCGCCTTGGGCGGTACGGAGGGGCCGCGCAGCTCAGCGAGCCGCTGCCGCAGCGCCGTCCCCCGCATCCGCGGGGGAGGCACCCGGCTCGGCTCCCGGTCCGGGGCGGGAGATGCGCTGTCGGGGAATTCGCTCACCCGTCGAAGTCTGGCACCCGGCACTGACAATTGAAGAACTTGTGATGCGCGAGGCGTCCACCGTGGCGGCGGTCCGTGCCCGCACCCGGACGCGGACCGCGGCTGCGGCCCGCATCACCGGCCGGGTCAGCAGGAAGCCGGTGCCCATGACGGCGGCGCCCGCGACCGCGTCGAGGAAGTAGTGGTTCGCGGTGCCCATCACGACGATCGCGGTGAGCAGCGGGTAGGCGACGCCCGCCGCCCTGGTCCAGCGCGTGCCGCCGTACCGCCACAGCATCACGCCGCACCACAACGCCCAGCCGACGTGCAGGCTCGGCATCGCCGCGTACTGGTTCGTCATACCGCCCAGGCCCCGCGGCGCGCTCGCGTCGCCGCCCCACCAGCCGTACGTGCTGTACTGGGCCATCGTGTCGACGAAACCATGGCCCGCGGCCAGCAGGCGGGGCGGACAGGTCGGCAGCAGGGTGAAGCCGATCAGACCGATGAACGTGGACGTCATCAGCCAGGTCCGGGCCACGCGGTAATGCTCTGCGCGGCGACGGAACAGCCACACCAGGAGCGCCGGGGTCACCAGGTAGTGCAGTGACGCGTACCAGAAGTCGGCCGGTACGCCGAGCCACGCCTCGCGGGTGAAGAGACGGTTCAGCGGGTGCTCGGCGTTGAGGTGGAGCAGCTTCTCCACGTGCAGTATCGCCTTGCCGTGCTCGACGGCGTCGTCGACGTCGCCCCGGACGAGCAGCCGCCCGGCGGAGTACGAGAGGTACACCACCAGGATCAAGGGCAGTTCGGTCCACCACCGCAGCCGGGTCAGCGGGCTCCACCCGGTGCCTGGTGTCTCGGCCTGCGGCATCCGATTCGCCCTCCCCCTTCTGTACTGCTGCGGCCCCCGGTGGCCAGGTCGTGTCACTTTACGGCGTATGCGCCCGCTCCCATGGGGCGCCCCCGGCCCTCAAAGACGCAGAGATCGCCCGCCGGGTTGCCCGTCTACGGGGTGCGCGATGATGGTGTGACTTCCTTGCTGATTTCTCCTTGATTCATCCCGTTGATTCATTCCGGAAAGGACGCTCATGGCACCGCGCATCCTGCTGGCCCGGCACGGACAGACCGAGTGGTCGCTGTCCGGCAAGCACACCGGCAGGACCGACGTACCGCTCCTGGAGGAGGGGCGACGGGGCGCCAAGCTCCTGGGGGAGCGGCTGCACCGGGCACCGTTCGACGGGCTGCCCGGTGTCGAGGTGCGCATGAGTCCGCTGGCACGCGCGCGTGAGACGTGCGAACTCGCCGGGTTCGGCGAGCGGGCGAGCGCCTGGGACGCGTTGCTGGAGTGGGACTACGGAGCGTACGAGGGGATGACGCCGGCCGAGATTGAGGCGATCAGGCCGGGCTGGCTCATCTGGCGGGACGGTGTCCCCGAGGGGGAGACCCTGGCCGAGGTGTCCGCGCGCGCGGACGAGGTCGTGACCTGGGCCCGCGCGGCGGACCGCGACGTCCTGGTCTTCGCGCACGGCCACATCCTGCGCTCCATAGGGGCGCGCTGGCTGGGGCTGCCGCTGGAGTTCGCCGCGCGGATCAGGCTCAACCCGACGTCGTTGTCGGTGCTGGGCTGGGCCTATGGGGAACCGGCGATCGAGTCGTGGAACGACATGGGGCATCTCACGGCGTAGCCGGCGCCCTCACGCGATCCTGGGGAGCGAGGCGTGGCGGTCCAGGAAGGCCGAGACCCCCGACGCCCGGCGGTGCGGCAGCAGGACCCTTGCCGTGCCCGCCAGCATCGTCTGGATCCTGGACGACTGGACCTCGTCCAGGAGGTCCAGGACGCGCCGGCCGGCCTCGGCCGCCTCGTCGGGGCGGCCGCCGCGGGCCAGGTCGTCGGCCAGTTCCGCCGTGTACAGGGCGATGTTCCGGGTGAAGTGCGGATCCTGGAGGCGGGCGGCGCGCCGGGCGTGCCGGGCCGCGCGGGGCCAGTCGCCCAGCGTGGACCAGCACTGCGCCTCCAGGCCCTCCAGTTCGGCCTCGCCGTAGAACGTCATCCACTCGGGGTCCGTGTCCGCCGTCCCCCGCTCGAACAGAGCCTGTGCCCGGGCCAGCGCCTGCTCGCAGCCGGCCCGGTCGGCGAGCCCCGCCCAGCCGCCCGCCTCCCGCAGGGCGAGCAGCGACATCAGGCGGTGCGAGCCGAGGGGACGCGCGGCGCGCTGGGCCGCCTGCGCAGCCCGTACGGCCTCCCGGGGCCGGCCCGCGTCGCGCGCGAGGAAGGCGGTGTTGCAGAAGGCGTGCGCCTCCAGGCCCGGGTCTCCGGACATCCGGGCCGTGGCCAGGGCCTCCGCGTAGTGCGAACGGGCGTCGTCGAAGCGTCCCGAGTCGTGTGCCAGCCATCCGACCGAGATGGCCAGTTCACCCGCGCCCGCGTACAGCCGGTCGGTGACCGCCTGCCGGGTGGTGCCCGCGTCGAGCAGCGCGTAGGCGGCGCGCAGCGGGGCCGCGGCGCGCCGGTAGAGCCCGTCCGCACCGTGCCGGTCGTCGAGCAGGCGGATCTTGCGTACGGCTTCCTCGAGTGCGCCCGCCTCGGACGAGCCCGCGCGGTGGACGGGAGGTCCCGCGGCCGCTGCCGGGCCGCCGAAGGTGAGCCCGAATGGGGTCAGGGAGGCGGCAGCCACCGTGACGGTGCCGCCGGTCATGAATGCGCGACGCTGCACGTCGCTCTCCTCGTGGTTCTGTGCGTCGTACGCGTGTCTGTCGTACGACTCGTGCGTCTCGTAGGTATCTGGCGTGTCATATGTCTCGTACGCCTCGGGCGTCTCACCCGGGGTGTACGGACGGCGGTTGGTGTGCGCGGGGGGCGCCTCGTCGGTGGTGCGCGCCCCTCGGCCGCGTACCGCCGAGCGCGGCGCGAACCCCAGGTCCGCGAGCGTGCGACCGGGGAACATATGCAGGAACACCCGTTCGTAGGCGTAGTTGGGGCAACGGATCTCGCCCGCCTCGACCCGTCCGACGTATCGCGCGTCGCAGCTGACCCGCTCGCCGATCTCGCGTGCGGCGCGGCGTACCGCCGCGGCGAACTCGCCCGGCGAGCGCTGTCCGCGCAACTGCCGGAAGGCGAGGTTCGGCCGCGGTGGCCGGGGGGTCTGGGACGAGGTCATGGCCGGGCCCTCTCGTGCGAACCGTCGAACCATGCCGGATTCAGGACGACTTGCCCGCATGGTGCCAGTTGGTTCCCTGCGTCCGGCGGTGCAAGAACGTACCTGTCTCGCAGGAGTGGTCATGCGAGGTTTGGCTACAAACCGGATATCTCATACGCGATCTGCCATGAACTGCCATCCTTTGCGGCAGTGTTGTGCCCGTTGCCGTTGACGTTCCGAAGCGTTGAACCCTGTGGACCGGGAGCCCCCCGAACTCCCGACCCAACTCACTGGTCGAGGAGGGGTTCCGCTTTGGAGGCCGGGATGCAGACCACGCAGAGCACCGAGTTCCGTACGCAGCCGTCGACCGCGCGGCACCTGCCGACCCCGGAGTGCAGCGCACCGCCGCAGCCGGCCCCCGACCTCGTCACCGTCCCGGCCCGCCAGGGACTCGAGGCCGTCGACATCCTCCGTCGCGGCGCGGGCGACTGCGTCGGGCCCGTCCTCCACGACGACGGCTGCGACACCCTGGGCTTCCTGGTCCCGCCCGGCACGGCGGACGCCTGGGACGTCCCCGGGAGCACGTGCACGCAGACGGACGGGCGCGGCCTCACCGCTCCGGAACCGCCGGTCGAGGGCTCGGACTGGTTGCTTCCGCCCGGCGACGCGGAACTGGCCACGGACCCGGTGGTGCTCCGGGAGGCGCTCGGAGAGGCGGCCCGGTTGCTCGAGGCTGCCGACAACTGTCGGTAGGCGTTCGCTGACGGCGCGAGTCGGGCCAGGGCCCCGGAAGCCGCCGGTGGGCCGCCCTCCGCCCGGCCCCCGATAATGGCGGGATGGGCAGGTCACGGAACGCGCGGCGCGGCAAGGCAGGCGAGGCCGTCGTCGAGACGGTCGACGGCGGGCTCGCCCAGTTGATACCCGACCGGGACCGGGCACGTGCCTGGACCTTGCTCATCGACGGCGCCCCGCAGTCGCACGTCGACCTCGACGCCCCGGCGTACCTCGGCTTCGAGTACCAGCGTCGCCTCGGACACGTCATCGACCTGGCCGCCCCCTTCGGCCGCCCGGTGCACGTCGTGCACCTCGGCGGCGGCGCGTTCACCCTCGCCCGGTACACCGCCGCCACCCGTCCCCGCTCCACCCAGCAGGTCGTCGAGCGCGACGCCGCCCTCGTCCAACTGGTGCGGCGCACATTGCCGTTGGACCCGAACGCCCGGATACGGGTGCGCTCCACGGACGCCCGTGAGGGGCTCGTCAAGGTGCCGGACGGATGGGCGGACCTGGTCATCGCCGATGTGTTCAGCGGAGCGCGCACCCCGGCGCACCTGACGTCGGTCGAGTTCCTCACCGACGTCCGCAGGGTGCTGAAGGACGGCGGGCAGTACGCGGCCAACCTCGCCGACGGCCCGCCGCTCGCTCATCTGCGCGGCCAGATCTCGACCGCGGCGGCCGTCTTCCCCGAGCTCGCACTGATCGCCGACCCCGTCGTCCTGCGCGGCAAGCGTTTCGGGAACGCGGTCCTGGTCGCCTCCGCCCACCCGCTCCCGGTCGCCGAACTGACCCGTCGTGCCGCCTCGGACCCCCATCCCGCGCGCGTGGAGCACGGCAAGGCACTGACCGACTTCACGGGTGGCGCGGCGGCGGTCACGGACGCCGCGGCCGTGGCGTCACCGGCGCCGCCGCCGTCGGTCTTCCGCTGATCCGACCTCCCGGCCTCTCAGTAGTTCCCGATCTCCACGTGCGGCGGCCCGTCGTGCCAGGTGCAGAACACCGACACCCGGTCCACGCCCGAGGCGAACTCCACGCGGATCCATGTCTCCGTCTTCCACACCTGCATCGACCAGCCCGGACCGGGGGTCGCGGACACCAGCGTCGCGGACGTCGTCCCCAAGTCGAACACCACCCGTCCGCCGTCGGTGTCGTAGCTCTTGACCCGGCCGGACGAGGGCGCCGTCGGGGTCGGGGCGGGGCTCGTACCGGCCGTCTTCGAGGGGGTGGGCGTCGGGCTCGGCGAGGGCTTGCGGTCCGCGCTCCTCGACGGCTCGGGCCGCTGCGTCGACGCGGCCCGCGGCGGCGCCCCCTGTGCCGTCGCGCCGGCCGCCGTGATGGGCAGGGCGCGCGGCGGGTCGTACGCGGTCCCCGCCATCACCGTGTGGACACCCCACCACGCCAGCGTGACCGCCGCGCCGGTGGCGAGCGACCATGCCAGTACGTGTACGAGTCCTCTGAGCATCCCGGCCATACTGCCCCACACGCCCCACCGGTGTCTCACGGGTCGCACACAGTTCCGTTTGTCCCGTTGCCGCAGCGGGAGTTGTCCACAGGCCCCGGACCCCCCTCCCCGCATGGCGTACGGTGCCGCCCATGGCAAGTGTGCTCGTGGTCGAGGACGACCAGTTCGTACGCTCGGCGCTCATCAGGCATCTGACGGAGGCCGGGCACACCGTGCGCAGCGTCGGCACCGCATTGGAGGCGCTGCGCGAGGTCGCCCACCTCCCTTTCGACGTCGTGATCCTCGACCTCGGGCTGCCCGATCTCGACGGTTCCGAGGCGCTGAAGATGCTGCGCGGCATCACCGACGTCCCGGTGATCATCGCCACGGCACGCGACGACGAGGCGGAGGTCGTCCGGTTGCTCAACGCGGGCGCGGACGACTATCTGACCAAACCGTTCTCGGTCGAGCATCTCTCGGCACGGATCGCGGCGGTGCTGCGCCGCTCCCGCGCGGCCGCCGCGGACGCCGCGCCGCCGACGGTCATCCGGGTCGGCGGTCTCGCCATCGACCCCCTGCGCCGCCTCGCGGAACTGGACGGTATGCCCCTTGACCTGACGCGCCGTGAGTTCGACCTGCTCGCGTTCCTCGCGGGCCGGCCCGGCGTCGTCGTGCCGCGCAGGGAACTGCTGGCCGAGGTGTGGCAGCAGTCGTACGGGGACGATCAGACCATCGACGTCCATCTCTCCTGGCTCAGGCGGAAGCTGGGCGAGACGGCGGCTAGGCCGCGCTATCTGCACACCCTGCGGGGCGTCGGCGTCAAGCTGGAACCACCGAGGACGGAGCCGCTGCCATGAGGTGGGCACTGGTCAAGGTCTGTGTGGCGGTGACCACGATGGTCGTGGTCGCCTTCGCCGTTCCGCTCGGCCTCGTCATCAAGGAGATGGCGCGGGACCGTGCCTTCTCGAACGCGGAGCGGGAGGCCGCCGCGATCGCGCCCGCGCTGTCCATCACCACCGACCGGGACCAGCTGGAGCGGGTCGTCGCCTCGGCGGGCTCGGACGACGGGATCGCCGTGCACATACCGGCGGGCGAGGACGCGAAGGCGGTCGACATCGGCCGGCAGCGCGCCGCCGGCAAGGACATCGCGATCACGCGCAGTCTCGGCCGGGCTACCACCACCGAGGTCCCGGGCGGCTCGACGCTGCTTCAGCCCACGGCGCTCAGCACCGGGGCGATCGCCGTCGTCGAGGTGTACGTGCCCGAGTCCGAGGTGACCAACGGCGTCGGCACGGCCTGGGCGGTGCTCGCCGCGGTCGGTGCCGCGCTGATCGTCGGCTCGGTGGCGGTAGCCGACCGGCTCGGCGTACGGATGGTGCAGCCCGCTCAGCGCCTGGTCGAGGGCGCGCACCAACTGGGGGAGGGAAAGCTCGGCGCGCGGGTCCCGGAGGAAGGGCCGACCGAACTGCGCCTGGCGGCGGTCGCGTTCAACTCCATGGCCGACCAGGTCGTGCAACTGCTCGCGAACGAACGTGAGTTGGCGGCCGACCTGTCCCACCGCCTGCGCACCCCGCTGACCGTGCTGCGACTGAACGCGGCATCCCTCGGCGACGGGCCGACCGCCGATCAGACCCGGGCGGCGGTGGCGCAACTGGAGCGCGAGGTCGACACGATCATCCGTACGGCACGGGAGGCGAAGCCGCAGACCGCGGCGGCCGGCCCGGGCGCCGGATGCGACGCGGCCGAGGTGGTGCGCGAGCGGATGAGGTTCTGGTCGGCGCTCGCCGAGGACGAAGGCCGCAAGTGGCGGGTGGCCGGGGTCGACCGGCCGGTGCGCATACCCGTGGCCCGCGCCGACCTCGCCGCCGCGCTCGACGCACTGCTCGGCAACGTCTTCCGGCACACCCCGGAGGGCACGGCGTTCGCGGTCGACGTGCACAACGGCGAGGACGCGGTGATCGTGCTGGTGTCCGACGCCGGGCCCGGCATCCTCGACCCGGAGGCGGCGATGGCCCGGGGCCGCGGTTCGGGCAGTGACGGCTCGACGGGCCTCGGCCTGGACATCGTGCGCCGGCTCGCGGAGGCGACCGGCGGTGACGTACGGATCGGCTCCTCGGTGCTGGGCGGGACGGAGGTGCGCATCTGGTTCCAGCTCGACGGGCGGGCCCCGGTGCGGCGGGGGCACCGGGTGCGCCGCCGTCGGTCCGGCACATTGGTCTCTACCTTTAACCGTCCCCGATCCCTTCCTTAAGCGCACCCTAAGATCCTCAGCTGCCGTCCGGATGAACCGGTTTGCCCGATTCCGGATCGCTAGCGTGCTGCCGCATCCCCCCGTGAGCAGCGAAGGCAGGCACGCGATGAGCAGTACGCACCGGCGCAGGATCAGCGGCAGAAGCAAGGTGATCGGCGGCATCGTCGCCGCCTCCGTCGCAGGCGGCGGAGCGATCCTGGTCACCGGCACCGCGCATGCAGCGGGCGTCGGCGCCGTGTACACCAAGACCAGCGACTGGTCGACGGGTTACACCGCGCAGTACGTCGTCTCGAACGACAGTGGCCAGACCAAGGGCGACTGGACGCTGCAGTTCGACCTGCCGTCCGGCGCGAAGCTCAGCTCGCTGTGGAACGGCGCGTCGACGGTGAGCGGGAAGCGCGTCATAGTGAAGCCGCCGTCCTGGGACAAGGACGGACTGGCGGCGGGCGAGTCGGTGACCGTCGGCTTCGTCGTGACCGGCTCGGGCGACCCGACCGGCTGCCTCATCGACGGCGCGAAGTGTTCCGCGGACGATGGTGCCACGCCGGAGCCCAGCGGCCGCCCGACCCAGTCCGCGACCCCCACGCCGACTCCTACCGCGACGCCGACTCCGACCGCGACGGCGACGTCCTTCCCGTCCCCGACCGCCTCCCAGACCTCCGGATCCGGCACGACCACCAGCGCCGGCTTCGCCCCGTACGTCGACACGTCCCTCTACCCGGCCTTCGACCTGATCGCCTCCGCGAACGCCACTGGTGTGAAGGACTACAACCTTGCCTTCGTCACCGACGGCGGCGGCTGCACGCCCAAGTGGGGAGGCGTCACCGCCATCGGCAGCGACGCCGTCGCCGCGCAGATCGGCGACCTGCGTGCCAAGGGCGGCGACGTCCGCGTCTCCTTCGGCGGCGCCTCCGGTTCCGAACTGGCCACGACCTGCTCCTCGGCGGATGCGCTGGCAGCGGCGTACGGCAAGGTCGTGGACGCGTACAAGCTCACCAAGGTCGACTTCGACGTCGAGGGCGGCGCGCTGCCGAACTCGGCCGCGAACACCCGCCGCGCCCAGGCCATCGCCAAGCTTGAGCAGCAACACCCGAACCTGGATGTCTCGTTCACCCTCCCCGTCATGCCGGAGGGCCTGACCCAGGACGGCGTCAACCTGCTCTCCAACGCCAAGTCCAACGGCGTGAGGACATCCGCCGTCAACATCATGGCGATGGACTACGGCGCCTCCTACAGCGGTGACATGGGCACCTACGCCGAGCAGGCCGCCACCGCCACCCAGGCCCAGGTCAAGAGCGTGCTGGGCCTGTCCGACAGCGCGGCCTGGAAGACGGTCGCGCTCACCCCGATGATCGGCATCAACGACGTGTCGTCCGAGATATTCAAGGTCGACGACGCCACCCAGCTGGTGAACTTCGCCGAGTCGAAGGGCCTGGGCTGGCTGTCGATGTGGTCGGCCACGCGCGACAAGCAGTGCGACGGCGGCGCCAAGCCCACGGCCGACGCGACGTGCAGCTCGGTCGTCCAGGACAAGTTCGCCTTCTCGAAGGCGTTCGGCGCGTACAAGTAGGCCGACCGGTCCGGCGGCTCGGCCGAGCCGTTTTGTGGACCGCACGGGGCGCGGCACCTCCCTCCCGTGCCGCGCCCCGTGCGGTCAGTCCTCCACCGGCGGCAGCTCTCCCGTTCGCGCCGCCCGCGCGTACCAGTGCGCGCTCGACTTCGGGGTGCGGGCCAGCGTCGCGTAGTCCACGTACACCGCCCCGAACCGCTTCCCGTAGCCGTACGCCCACTCGAAGTTGTCCATGAGGGACCACAGGTAGTAGCCGCGTACGTCCGCGCCGTCCGTGATGGCACGACGGACCGCCGACAGGTGGCCGTGCAGGTACGCGATCCGCTCGCGGTCGTGGACACGGCCGTCCGGGTCCGGCTTGTCGTCGTACGCCGCGCCGTTCTCCGTCACGTACAGCGGCAGCCCCGGCGCCTCGCGGGTGTAGCGCATGATCAGCTCGTGCAGCCCGGTCGGATCGATCGTCCAGCCCATCTCCGTCCGGTCGCCCGGCGTCTGATGGAACATCACGTCGTCCGCGCCCGGCCAGGGCGAGTACGCGCTCGCGCCGTGACCGTCCGCCCGCGGACCGCTCGCAGCGCTCTCCGAAACCGCCGAGACGAGCGTCGGCGTGTAGTAGTTGAGGCCCAGCGCGTCCAGTGGCTGGTTGATCGCCTCCAGGTCGCCGTCGCGGACGTACGACCAGTCCGTGACCGACGCAGTCGCCGGGAACAGCGTTTGCGGGTACGCCCCGTGGAGCATCGGGCCGTGGAAGACGCCGTTCGCAAGGTCGTCGATCTTTTGGCCGGCCGCCAGGCCCGCCGGGTCCTGTGACACCGTCCGCACCGGGCACGAGTTGAGGCTCACCGCCACCGCGTTACGGTCCGGCATCACGGACCGGAGCGCGGACGCCCCCAGGCCGTGGGCCAGGTTCAGATGATGGGCCGCGCGCAGCGACGCCGCCGCGTCCGTGCGGCCCGGGGCGTGCACGCCGGAGCCATAGCCCAGGAACGCGGTGCACCAGGGCTCGTTCAGGGTGATCCACTGCTCCACCCGGTCGCCCAGGGCCTCGCCGACGAGCTGCGCGTACTCGGCGAAGCGCAGCGCCGTGTCCCGCTCCGGCCAGCCGCCCGCGTCCTCCAGCTCCTGGGGGAGATCCCAGTGGTAGAGGGTGATCGTCGGCTTGATGCCGTGCGCCAGGAGTTCGTCGACCAGGCGGCGGTAGAAGTCGAGGCCACGCTGGACCGCGGGTCCCCGGCCCGTCGGCTGCACACGTGACCAGGAGATCGAGAAGCGGTACGCGTTCAGGCCCAGCTCGGCCATCAGCGCGACGTCCTCGCGGTAGCGGTGGTAGTGGTCGACAGCGATGTCACCGGTCTCGCCGCCGGCCGTCCGGCCCGGTGTGTGACTGAAGGTGTCCCAGATGGAGGGGGTACGGCCGTCCTCCCGCACCGCCCCCTCGATCTGGTACGCGGCGGTCGCAGCGCCCCAGAGGAAGGCGGGAGGAAAGGTCATGGGCGGCGCGGGCGCTGTCATGGAAGGTCTCCCCTGAGTCGGCTGGGCCCATTGTGCATGGGAGCGCTCCCATAGGGAAGGGGTGCCGAGTCCGGTCCGCTCGACGGGCCGGTTCCCCGGTCCCGACGGGCCAGGACCGGTCGGGGCCGCCGCCGTGATCGGCGGGCGCAGGACACCGCCTTCGGGTGCGCCGGGGCGCTCACCGTCGGGTGCCGGGATTTCGAGTCCGACCGCTCACCGTGCGAAGGGCGCTGCAGCGCCCGCCCCTCGGGCGCGTCGCGTGGCGTCCGTGCCTGCTCTCGGGCGCGTCGCGTGGCGGGCGCCGCCTTCGGGTTCGTCGCGAGGGGGGCGCCGCTCAGGCCGACTTCCGTGCCCGCCCCACGGGCGCGTCGCGTGGCGTGGCGTCCGTGCCTGCTCTCGGGCGCGTCGCGTGGCGGGCGCCGCCTTCGGGTTCGTCGCGAGGGGGGCGCCGCTCAGGCCGACTTCCGCACCACCAGTTCCGTCGGCAGGACCACCTCGCGGTGGCCGCTGCCCCGCTGGGCGATCTCGTCCAGCAGGAGGCGCGCCATGGTGCGGCCCATCTCCTCGATCGGCTGGCGCACGCTGGTCAGCGGGGGATCGACGTGCCGGGCCACGATCGAGTCGTCGAAGCCGATGACGGCGACGTCGTCGGGTACCCGGCGTCCCGACGCGCGCAGTTCGAGCACGGCACCCGAGGCCGTCACGTCGGAGGCCGCGAAGACGGCGTCGAGACGGGGGCGTCGGCGCAGCAGTTCACGCATGGCCGCGCGTCCGCCCTCCTCGGTGAAGTCGCCGGGCGCGATCAACTCCTCGTCGACGGTGATGCCCGCGCTCTGCAGGGCTTCTCGGTAGCCGTCGAGACGGGCCCGGGCGACGTCCATGTCCAGCGGCCCCGTGATGGTGGCGATGGTCCGGCGGTTCCCGTCCAGCAGGTGCCGGACCGCGGCCCGGGCGCCGCCGGCGTTGTCCGCGCGGACATGTCCCAAAGGCTCGGGATGGCCGCGCCGTCCGGCCAGCACGGTCGGAATGGCGAGTTCGTCCAGCAGGTCCGGGAGCGTGTCGTCGTGGTGGACCGCCACCATCAGCACGCCGTCCACCCGCTGTTCGGTCAGGTACGTGGCGAGCCGCGCGCTCGTTCTCGTCGCGCACCAGTACCAGCAGCAACTGCATGCCGGCGCCCGCGAGTCCGGAGGACACGCCCCGGATGATCCCCGCGAAGTACGGCTCGGAGAAGAGGCGGGTCTCGGCCTCGGGGACGACCAGGGCGACCGAGTCGGTGCGGCGGGTGACCAGGGAACGGGCGGCGCGGTTGGGGATGTAGCCGAGTTCGGCGATGGCCCGCTCGACGGCCGCCCGGGAGCGGTTGCTCACCTTGGGGGAGCCGTTGATCACTCGGGAGACCGTGCCGCGGCCGACGCCGGCGCGAGCGGCCACGGCGTCCAGCGTCGGGCGCCGGACGCCGGCGGCATCGGGCGGCTGTGCGGCAGGGCTCATCGTTCACCTTCCGGCGTTCTGTAAGGGCTTGCTTCATTGTGACCCGGAAATTTCGGCCACGTCCCCGGTGGATCTGGCGGACTTGCCGCTCCGCTCCTGGGACGCGCACGTGACCTGCGGAGATCCTCGGGGAGGCCGACGGGGATGACCGAGTGGCGGCGCCCTCGTGGTGAGACGCATTCACGTGACGTACGGGACACGCTCAAGCAACAACGCTGTTTTCAAGTCTTGACACGTGGCCCGCCAGGAAGGAGTCTTCCGGCATGCCGCGTGGGAGCGGTCCCACGGAACGTCGGGGGAGGGTCCCACGCGGACCCAAAAGCACCGAAGGCCTTTCCCTCTACCTCACATGGCAATCCGTTGACCAGCATCTTTGCACCGCAAGCCGCGTGCTGTGGGCTGGCCGCTGCTCGAACCGAGAGGGCAGGTCCGGACCGTCGACCGCTGGCGGTCCGATTCCTGAGGTCCCGTTCCCCACTGGAACAAGGAGTAGTGGAATGCGCATAACTGGTACCGGCGGCGGTCGCGGCCGCAGAGCGGCGGCCCTGACCACGACGGTCCTGACGGCCTCGGCCCTGCTGCTCACGGGCTGCAGCAGTGACGACGAGGGCTCGGACGCCTCGGGCTCCGACGGCAATATCACGCTCAAGGTCGCCGACTACGGTCAGTTCGGCTACAAGGAAGCCGGTCTGTTCGCCCAGTATCACAAACTGCACCCGAACATCACGGTGAAGGAAGAGACCACCGCCAACGAGCAGGACTACTACCCGAAGCTTCTTCAGCAGCTGAACACGGGCAGTGGGCTCGGGGACGTCACGGGCATCGAGGTCGGCCGCATCAAGGAGGTCGTCGACAGTCAGGCGGACAAGTTCGCCGACCTGAGCAAGTCGATCAACGTGAGCGACTGGGTGTCCTGGAAGGAGAAGCAGGCCACCACCAAGGACGGTGCGGTCATCGGTGCCGGCACCGACATCGGTCCGATGTCGCTGTGCTACCGCAGGGACCTCTTCGAGAAGGCCGGTCTGCCGACGGACCGCGAGGACGTCGCCAAGGCGGTCGCGGGCGGTTGGGAGGACTACCTCAAGCTCGGTGAGCAGTACAAGAAGAAGGCTCCCTCCGGGACCACCTTCATGGACTCCGCGAGCGCCATGTACAACGCGGTCGTCAGCTCGGACTCGAAGCAGTACTACGACGCCGACGGCAAGGCGATCTACAAGGACAGCTCCGCTGTGCAGAAGGGCTGGAACCTGGCCGCCGAGGCCGCCTCGAAGAAGCTGAGCAAGGGCCTGCCCCAGTTCACCGACCCCTGGAACGCGGCGCTGCGTAAGGGCACCGTGGCCACCGTGGTGTGCCCGGCCTGGATGGCAAACCAGATCTCCAACAACGCCGGTGACGCCTACAAGGGCAAGTGGGACATCTCCCGCGCGCCCGGTTCGACCGCGGCCAACTGGGGCGGCTCCTTCCTGGCCGTCCCCAAGAGCGGCAAGCACGTCAAGGAAGCCACGGAGCTGGTCAAGTGGCTGACGGCTCCCGAGCAGCAGGCGGCCGTGTTCAAGGCGGCCGGCATCTTCCCGTCGAACCAGGGTGCCTATGAGCTCGCCGATGTGAAGACCGCGAAGCTCCCGTACTTCAACGACGCCCCGATCGGCCAGATCTACGCCGAGGAGGCCAAGACCATCCCCGAGGCCGTACTCGGCCCGAAGGACGGCGTGATCAAGGACACCATCTCCACGCAGATCAACAACATGGAGGTGCGGGGCACCAAGCCCGCTGACGCGTGGAAGGCCGCGACCGAGACGATCGACAAGGCGATCGGCTGACGCGCGCCGGTGCGGGCGGCTCCGGCGGCCGCCCGCACCGGCCCGGGCGCCCGGGCCGGTCCGGCGGATCCTGCGAACGCAGGGTCCGTCGGCGCCCCGGCCGAGCGCCTGGCTCCGTACGAGCAGGGGGCGGGGGCCCCCCCCCCCCCGGGGGGGCCCCCCCCCCCCCCCCCGCGGGGGGGCGGGGGGGGGGGGGGGGGGCCGGCCCCCGCCCCCCCCCCGGCCCCCCCCCCCCCCCCCACCGG
>NZ_JBVHHL010000053.1:0-54399 GCF_055561075.1 Streptomyces sp. NPDC022910 | reverse complement strand
GCGGTGTGCAGAACCGCGCGGTTCTCGGTGACGTTGATCCTCTCACCGCGGAACATGGCGTCCCTCAGCCCGAACACGTCCGTGGCTGCGGCCAGTTCCTGGAGCAGAGCGAGGGTCTCGTCGGTGATCAGGTGCTTGGAGTAGTCGACGAACAGGTCGCCGGCACGCACGGTGTAGCGCTCGGCCCGCCGGGGGTCCCGGTCGAACAGCTCGCGCAGCTCCGGGTGGAGCAGGGGCCCGGCGCGATGGTCCTCCAGGGCCGTCCATTCGGGGCGACGGGTGAGCCTGGGGCGGTCAGACATGGGTGGCGCTCTCCTTGGAGCCCTCGCCGCGCAGGGCGATGGCGTACATCTCGTCCGCGTCGAGGCGGCGCAGCTCTTCGGCGATCAGTTCGGAGGTCGGGCGGACCTTCAGCGCCATGGTGCGCGGGGGCTGACCCGGCAGAGTGAGCGTGGCCAGCGGGCCCTCGGGGCGGTCGATGACGATCTCGCCCTTCTCCGTGCCCAGCCGGACGGCCGTGACGACCGGTCCGCCGGTGACGACCCGCTCCACGGTCACCTTGAGGCGGGACTCCAGCCAGCGGGCCAGCAGCTCGGCGCTCGGGTTGTCGGCCTCACTCTCGACGGCCGCCGAGGTCACCCTCGCACGGGCCTGGTCGAGCGCCGCGGCCAGCATCGACCGCCACGGCGTCAGCCGGGTCCAGGCCAGGTCGGTGTCGCCCGGCGCGTACGAGGCGACCCGGGTCTCCAGTGTGGCGAGCGGCGCCTCGACGGCGTACATGTCGGTGATCCGGCGCTGTGCGAGGGCGCCCAGCGGGTCCTTGGACGGGTTGACCGGCGCGTCCACCGGCCACCACACGACCACGGGCGCGTCCGGCAGCAGCAGCGGCAGGACCACGGAGTCGGCGTGGTTGGACACCTCTCCGTACAGCCGCAGCACGACCGTCTCTCCGGTGCCGGCGTCGGCGCCCACCCGGACCTCGGCGTCCAGGTGCGAGGCGGTGCGGTCCCGCGGGGTGCGGGACTGCCGCTTGATGACGACCAGGGTGCGCGAGGGGTGCTCGTGCGAGGCCTCCTCGGCCGCCTTGATCGAGTCGTACGCGTTCTCCTCGTCGGTCACGATGACCATCGTCAGGACCATGCCCACGGCGGGGGTACCGAGGGCGCGACGGCCCTGGACCAGCGCCTTGTTGATCTTGCTTGACGTGGTGTCGGTCAGATCGATCTTCATGGCCTGCGCCAGCTCCGTCCGTCTCGTGCGAGCATCTCGTCGGCTTCCTCGGGACCCCAGGTGCCCGAGGGGTACTGCGCGGGCTTGCCGTGCGTCGCCCAGTACTCCTCGATCGGGTCGAGGATCTTCCAGGACGCCTCCACTTCCTCGGTGCCGGGGAAGAGGTTGGCGTCGCCGAGCAGTACGTCCAGGATCAGCCGTTCGTACGCCTCCGGGCTGGACTCGGTGAACGACTCGCCGTAGGCGAAGTCCATCGTGACGTCCCGGATCTCCATCGAGGTACCCGGCACCTTCGAACCGAAGCGCACGGTCATGCCCTCGTCGGGTTGCACCCGGATGACGATCGCGTTCTGCCCGAGCTCCTCGGTGGCCGTGGAGTCGAACGGGGAGTGGGGCGCCCGCTGGAGGACGACCGCGATCTCGGTGACCCGGCGGGCGAGACGCTTGCCGGTGCGCAGGTAGAAGGGGACGCCCGCCCAGCGGCGGTTGTCGAGTTCCAGCTTGATCGCCGCGTAGGTGTCCGTGGTGGACCCGGGGTCGATGCCCTCCTCCTCGAGGTAGCCGACCACCTTCTCGCCGCCCTGCCAGGCGGTCGTGTACTGACCGCGCACGGTGTGGCTGCCGAGGTCCTCCGGCAGCTTCGCCGACCTGAGGACCTTCAGCTTCTCCGTGGCCAGCGACTCGGCGTCGAAGGCGATGGGCTCCTCCATGGCCGTCAGGGCCAGCAACTGCAGGAGGTGGTTCTGGATGACGTCACGAGCGGCGCCGATGCCGTCGTAGTAGCCGGCGCGGCCGCCGATGCCGATGTCCTCCGCCATGGTGATCTGTACGTGGTCGACGTACGACCGGTTCCAGATCGGCTCGTACATCTGGTTGGCGAAGCGCAGCGCCAGGATGTTCTGGACGGTCTCCTTGCCAAGGTAGTGGTCGATGCGGAAGACCTGGTCCGGAGCGAACACGTCGTGCACGATCGCGTTCAGCTCACGGGCGCTCGCCAGATCGTGGCCGAACGGCTTCTCGATGACCGCGCGCCGCCAGGAGCCCGCCGGCGCGTTGGCGAGCCCGTGCTTCTTGAGCTGCTGCACGACCTGCGGGAAGAACTTCGGCGGCACGGAGAGGTAGAAGGCGTAGTTGCCGCCGGTGCCCCGGGACGCGTTCAACTCATCAATGGCGGACCGAAGTTGCTCGAACGCCTCGTCGTCGTCGAAGTTGCCCGGGACGAACCGCATACCCTCGGCGAGCTGCTGCCAGACCTCCTCGCGGAACGGCGTACGGCTGTGCTCCTTGACAGCTTCGTGCACCACCTCTGCGAAGTCCTGGTCGGCCCAGTCGCGGCGAGCGAACCCGACGAGCGAGAAGCCCGGCGGCAGCAGCCCGCGGTTGGCCAGGTCGTAGACAGCCGGCATCAGCTTCTTGCGGGACAGGTCGCCCGTCACGCCGAAGATGACCAGGCCGGAGGGGCCCGCGACACGGGGCAGCCGGCGGTCGCGGGGGTCGCGCAGCGGATTGACCCAGTCGGCGACAGGGTTCCACTCCGCGGCCTCGGCCGTGCGTGTGCCGGTGGCGCCCTCGGGTGCCCCGGTCTGCGGTTCCGCGTTCCCGGCAGGCGTCCGCTTGGACATCTCCTCGCTCATTCCCCGTCAACTCCCTTGTTCTTCAAAGAGGCCGCGACCGCCTCCAGCAGGTCGCCCCAGGCCACCTCGAACTTCGCGACACCCTCGTCCTCGAGCTGCTTCACGACCTCGTCATAGGAGATACCGAGCCGCTCCACCGCCGCGAGGTCGGCACGGGCCTGCGCGTAGCCGCCGGTGACCGTGTCGCCCTGGATGTCGCCGTGGTCGGCGGTGGCGTCGAGCGTGGCCTGCGGCATGGTGTTGACCGTGCCCGGCGCGACCAGCTCGTCGACGTACAGCGTGTCCTTGTACTCCGGGTCCTTCACACCGGTCGAGGCCCACAGGGGACGCTGCTTGTCGGCCCCGGCGGAGGCCAGGGCGAGCCAGCGCTCACCGGCGAAGACGTCCTCGTACGCCTCGTACGCAAGCCGTGCGTTCGCCAGTGCGGCCCGGCCCTTGAGGGCGAGCGCCTCGTCCGTGCCGAGCTTCGTCAGGCGCTTGTCGACCTCGCTGTCGACGCGGGAGACGAAGAAGGAGGCCACGGAGTGGATGGCGGACAGGTCCAGTCCGGCGGCCCGGGCCTTCTCCAGACCGGCGAGATAGGCGTCCATCACCTGGTGGTAGCGCTCGAGGGAGAAGATCAGCGTGACATTGACGCTGATACCCCGTCCGATCACCTCGGTGATGGCCGGGAGACCGGCCTCGGTCGCCGGGATCTTGATCATCACGTTCGGGCGGTCGACGAGCCAGGCGAGCTGCTTGGCCTCGGCGACCGTGGCCCTGCTGCGGTGGGCGAGCCGCGGGTCGACCTCGATGGAGACCCGGCCGTCCCGGCCGTCCGTCGCCTCGTACAGGGGCCGCAGGATGTCGGCGGCGGCGCGGACGTCGGCGGTGGTCATCATGCGGACGGCCTCGTCGACCGTCACCCCGCGCGCGGCCAGGTCGGCCAGCTGCTCCTCGTAAGCCTCCCCGGAGCCGATGGCGGCCTGGAAGATGGACGGGTTGGTGGTGACGCCCACCACGTGCTTGGTGGCGACGAGTTCAGCCAGGTTGCCGGACTCGATCCGCTTGCGGGACAGGTCGTCCAGCCAGATCGACACGCCCGCCTCCGACAGGCGCTTGAGCGGCTCCGCTGCTGCGGTTGCTTCGGTCACTGTGATCATCTTCTTTCTGGCGATCGGATCAACCGCGGACGGCGGCAAGGGATTCCCGGGCCGCGGCGGCCACGTTCTCGGCGGTGAAGCCGTACTCGGCGAACAGGGTCTTGGCGTCGGCGGAGGCGCCGAAGTGCTCCAGGGAGACGATGCGTCCACTCTCACCGACGTACCGGTACCAGGTCAGCGCGATGCCCGCCTCGACCGCCACGCGGGCCTTCACGGACGGCGGAAGGACACGCTCGCGGTAGTCGGCGGGCTGCTCCTCGAACCACTCCACGGACGGCATCGACACCACGCGGGTACCCACGCCCTCGGCCTCCAGCCGCTCCCGCGCGGCGACGGCGAGCTGCACCTCGGAGCCGGTGGCGATGAGGATGACGTCCGGCGTGGCGCCGGAGGACTCCTGGAGGACGTAACCGCCCTTGGCCGCCTCGGGGTTGGGGGCGTACGTCGGCACGCCCTGGCGGGTGAGCGCGAGACCGTGCGGGGCCGGGTGCGTGGAGTGCCGCTTGAGGATCTCGGCCCAGGCGATCGCGGTCTCGTTGGCGTCGGCCGGGCGGACGATGTTCAGGCCCGGGATCGCACGCAGCGAGGCCAGGTGTTCGACCGGCTGGTGGGTGGGTCCGTCCTCGCCCAGACCGATGGAGTCATGGGTCCACACGTAGGTGACGGGAAGCTGCATCAGCGCCGACAGGCGGACGGCGTTGCGCATGTAGTCGGAGAAGACCAGGAAGGTGCCGCCGTAGATGCGGGTGTTGCCGTGCAGCGCGATGCCGTTCATCTCCGCGGCCATGGAGTGCTCGCGGATGCCGAAGTGGACCGTGCGGCCGTACGGGTTCGCCTCCGGCAGCGGGTTGCCCCGGGGCAGGAAGGAGCTGTTCTTGTCGATGGTCGTGTTGTTCGAGCCGGCCAGGTCGGCCGAGCCGCCCCACAGCTCGGGGACGACCGCGCCCAGGACCTGCAGCACCTTGCCGGAGGCGGCACGGGTGGCGACGGACGCGCCCTCCTCGAAGACCGGCAGCGCCTGCTCCCAGCCCTCGGGCAGCTGACCGGCCACGACGCGGTCGAACAGCTTCGCGCGCTCCGGCTGTGCGGTGCGCCACTCGGCGATCCGCTTGTCCCAGGCGGCGTGCGCCTCGGCGCCGCGGTCCAGGGCCTCGCGGGTGTGGGCGAGGACCTCCGCGGAGACCTCGAAGGTCTTCTCCGGGTCGAAGCCGAGGACGCGCTTGGTGGCGGCGACCTCCTCCGCGCCGAGGGCAGAGCCGTGGGACGCCTCGGTGTTCTGCGCGTTCGGAGCCGGCCAGGCGATGATGGTGCGCATCGCGATGATCGAGGGGCGCTCGGTCTCGGCCTGCGCCGCCGTGAGCGCCGCGTACAGCGCGTGGACGTCGATGTCGCCGCTCTCCGCGGGTTCGATGCGCTGCACGTGCCAGCCATAGGCCTCGTACCGCTTCAGCACGTCCTCGGAGAAGGCCGTCGCGGTGTCGCCCTCGATGGAGATGTGGTTGTCGTCGTAGAGGAAGACGAGGTTGCCGAGCTTCTGGTGGCCGGCGAGCGAGGAGGCCTCGGCGGAGATGCCCTCCTCCAGGTCGCCGTCGGAGACGATCGCCCAGATCGTGTGGTCGAAGGGCGAGGTGCCCTCGGGGGCGTCCGGGTCGAACAGGCCTCGCTCGAAGCGGGCGGCCATCGCCATGCCGACCGCGTTGGCGACGCCTTGGCCGAGCGGTCCAGTGGTGGTCTCGACGCCGGCGGTGTGTCCGTACTCGGGGTGACCGGGGGTCTTGGAGCCGTGGGTGCGGAATGCCTTCAGGTCGTCCAGCTCCAGCTCGTAACCGGCGAGGAAGAGCTGCGTGTAGAGGGTCAGAGAGGTGTGACCGGGGGAGAGAACGAAGCGGTCACGGCCGGTCCACTCCGGGTCGGCCGGATCGTGTCGCATCACCTTTTGAAAGATCGTGTACGCGGCCGGGGCCAGGCTCATCGCGGTGCCAGGGTGTCCGTTGCCGACCTTCTGCACGGCGTCGGCGGCCAGAACGCGGGCCGTGTCGACGGCTTGCCGGTCGAGTTCGGTCCATTCGAATCCGTCGGGGCTCTGCGCACTCATCTTCAAGAAGTCCTCACTGGATGTGCTTCGCTGGCAGGACGCGTTCAAAATTAAAAGTCTGACTTTTGCCGGGGAAGGTGCCCCTGTGTCAGCCTTCGGTGAAAGTGGGACATCGACAGCGGGACCGAGGCGGCGCGAGAAGGACATGGCGGACAGAAACACGCAAGACGGCGACGGGATCAGGACGTACCCCTTCCCGGTCGACCTGAGCGTCTGCGGCGTCGGCATGCAGGTGGGTCCCATGGAACCCGGCCGCACCTGGCACGAGGACGCGCCGCTGGAGCGCGTCCACCGCATCGACTTCCATGTGGTGATGCTCTTCAATGGCGGCCCCGTGACGCACATGGTGGACTTCGCCGAGTACGAGACGACAGCCGGCGACCTCCTGTGGATCCGCCCCGGGCAGGTCCACCGCTTCTCCCGCACGAGCGAGTACCGCGGGAGCGTGCTGACCATGCAGCCCGGCTTCCTGCCGCGCGCCACCGTGGAGGCCACGGGCCTGTACCGCTACGACCTGCCGCCCCTGCTGCACCCCGACCCGGTCCAGCTCGAGGGGCTTCGCGCCGGTCTCGCCCAGCTCCAGCGCGAGTACGAGGACACGACCACGCCCCTGAGCCTGCACACGGCCATCCTGCGCCACTCCCTGACCGCGTTCCTGCTGCGTCTCGCGCATCTCGCGGCCAGCTCCGCAGAGGCGGCCCGCGAACAGGCCGACACCACCTTCACCCGCTTCCGCGACGCGGTCGAGAAGGGTTTCGCGACCAACCACAGCGTCAGCGCGTACGCCGACGCCCTCGGTTACTCCCGCCGCACCCTGGTTCGCGCCGTCCGTGCCGCCACCGGCGAGACGCCCAAGGGCTTCATAGACAAGCGCGTGATCCTGGAGGCCAAGCGCCTCCTCGCGCACACGGACCTGCCCATCGGCCGCGTCGGCGTCACCGTGGGCTTCCCCGACGCGGCGAACTTCTCCAAGTTCTTCCATCAGCACACGGACACGACTCCGGCCGCGTTCCGGGCCGAACTGAGATGAAAGAAGGGGGCGGGCACTCGGCCCACCCCCTCGGCTCTCTCCGTTCTCCGGGTCAGTGACCGAAGTGGAACCAGTTCACGTTCACGAAGTCGTTCGGCCGGCCGCTGGTGAAGGTGAGATACACGTCATGCGTGCCGGTGACGGAGCCGATGTTCGCCGGGATCGTCCTCCAGCTCTGCCAGCCGCCCGTGTTGGCCACCGCGAAACTGCCGATCGGCGCGTTCGAGCGGCTGTCGAGGCGTACCTCGACCAGTCCGCTGACGCCGCTCGCCGCACCGCTCGCGACCCGGCCGTAGAACTGGGTGGCCGCAGTGGAGCCGAAGTTGACGCCCTTGTAGAGGGCCCAGTCGCCGTTCGCCAGTGAACCGATGTCCTGGCCGCCACCGGTGTCCGTGGTGACCTCGGAGACCACGCCGGACTGGCTGTCGTACGACTCGGCCTGGATCGCGCTGTACGCGTCCCGGTTGCCGGACGGGGGAGGTGTGGTACCGCTCCCGCCGCCCGAGGACTGGAGCACCTGCACATAGTCCACCACCATCGGGTGGCCGGGCTCGGTCCCGCTGTCCAGGCCGCCGCCGAACGCGTCGGGGAAGCCGCCGCCCATGGCGACGTTCAGGATGACGAAGAAACCGTGGTTGGTGGCGTTGGCCCAGGTCGTCGCGTCGACCTGGTTCGCCGTGACCGTGTGGTAGGTGACGCCGTCGACGGAGAAGCGGATCGCTTCGGGACTCACCGAGCGGTCCCACTCCATGGTGTAGGTGTGGAACCCGGACTGACAGGTCGTGCCCGGACAGGCGGTGGAGTTGCCGATGCCGGTCGTCTCGTTGCACGGGCCGCCCGGGCTGGTGCCGCAGTGCATCGTGGCCCACACCTTGTTGAGGCCCTGGACGTTCTCCATGATGTCCAGCTCGCCGACGCCCGGCCAGTTCTGGTAGTTGCCGCGGTAGGGCGCGCCCAGCATCCAGAACGCGGGCCAGTAGCCCTCGGCGGCGGTGCCGGTGACGTTCGGCATCTGGAGGCGGGCCTCGACGCGCAGCCTGCCGCCGGACGGGGGCTGGAAGTCGGTACGGGTGGTCTCGATGCGTCCCGAGGTCCAGTTGCCGGACGCGTCGCGGCGGGGGGTGATCAGGAGGTTGCCGTTGCCGTCGAGGGAGACGTTGCTGGTGCCGGAGGTCATCGTCTCGACCTCGCCGGTGCCCCAGTTGGCGGGGCCGCCCGGGTAGGAGGTTCCCGTGTCGTACTGCCAGTTGGAGGTGTTGACGCCGGAGCCGGCCGCGCCGTTGAAGTCGTCGAGGAAGGCCTGGGTCCAGCCGGACGGAGGTGTGGGGGCGGAGGCGTTCGCGGGCAGGGTGGCGGCCGTGGCGCCCGCCACGGCCAGAACCGTCGTGCCGAGTACGGCGACGAGCACGCGGCGCAGCGGCCGGCGTCTCGCAGGTATGCCGGAAGTGTCCTTCATGGGCTGCCTCTTCGGGTACGGAGTGGGGGTGTGCGGGTGAGCAGGAGAGCGGGGGAGTTGCACCGATTCCTTTGAGAGCGCTCTCACGCCGCGCGGCCAATGTGCTCTCCGCCACTCCGGCCGTCAAGAGGTAAAGCCGAGAAAGTCCCTTCACCGCAGGGGAGTTCGGGTGGTGAAGCGGGGGGTGTACGGTGTGCGGTCAGAGAGCGCTCCCCGCCTTCCAGTCCGCCCAGGACAGGTTCCAGCCGTTGAGACCGTTGGCCGGGTCGACGGTCCGCTCGCCCGAGTTCTTGACGATCACCACGTCACCGAGCATCGAGCTCTCGTAGAACGTGTAGCCCGCCACCGAGCTGTCGTTCGCGCCCTTCGTGTCGTGCAGGCCGATGCAGCCGTGGCTGGCGTTGCTGTGGCCGAACACCGAGGGTGACGCCCAGTAGTTGCCGTGCACGAACGTGCCGGACGTGGTCAGCCGCTGGGCGTGCGGCACGTCCGGGATGTCGTACTCGTCGCCGAGGCCCACCGTCGAGGACTGCATCCGCGTCTGCTTGTACCGCTCGCTGATGACCATGATCCCGGACCAGGTGGTGTGGGACGAGTCTCCTCCCGTGACCGGGTACGTCGCGTACGTCCGGCTGTTCCGCTTCACCGTCATCGTCCTGGTCGCCAGGTCGACCGTGCTGATCTGCGCGCGGCCGATGTGGAAGGTGACGTCCTTCGACTGGGTGCCGTAGACCCCGTCCGCGCCTTCGACGTCCTTGAGCCGCAGACTCAGGGTGATCTTCGTGCCGGGCGCCCAGTAGGTCTCGGGCCGGAAGTCGAGGCGGGTGTCGCTGAACCAGTGCCCGACGACCTCGACCGCGGGCTCCGCCGTCACCGTGATCGCCTTCTGGACGGCGGCGCGATCCTTCACCGCATGCGTGAAGTTGAGCGACACCGGCATGCCGACACCGGAGGTCGAGTTCGCCTCGGGAGTGTAGTAGCCGACGAAGGTGGCGCCGGGCGATCTGGTCGTGAAGGTGGTCACCGTCGCCTCGGAGGCGCCCTTCGGCCGCGCCACCACGGTGTACTTCGTGCCTGAGTACGGGTTCTTGGCCGACGTCCACTTGGTCCGGGCCTCGTTGAGGGACCCCGGCAGGGTGGAGCCGTCGTTGCCGGTGACCTCGACGGACGCGAGCGTGCCGTCGGTCACGGTCACCTCGACCGGGCCGGTGAAGGCGGCCTTCTTGGTGCCGTCCGCGGGGGTGACCGATATGGACGGCTTCTTCGCGGCGGCCTTCACGGACGCGGTCGCCCCCTGCGACGTGCCCTCGGAGGCGTCCGCCGAGCCGCTGCAGCCGGTCAGGACGGCGGCGGGTGCGGCGCCGAGAAGCACGAGGATCCCGCGCCGGGACCACATCTCCCGCCGCTGCCCCGTCCGGTTCGATATGTGCGAGACGCCCACGACACGCCTTCCTGAGTTGTCCGTCTGTGCGTGGGCATCCTGCGTCCGTTGTATGGGGTGAACCTTTGAATCCGAGGGGCGCTTCCTGAGATTCCGGTGAAGACGTCCTTCCGGGTTCGGAGCGGGCTCAGCGGACCTCCGGCCGCCACCCCAGCGCCCGTGAGATCCCCCGCGCCGCGAGCCGCACCGCCGGGACCAAAGTGGGTACCTGTGCGCCGAGGTGGGGTACGACGATCGACACCGCCGCGACCACGGTGCCGTTCCCGCTGCGCACCGGGGCCGCCACCGACAGGGCGTCGTCCGTGACCTGACGACTGCTCACCGCCACGCCCGAGCGCCGTACCTCGGCCAGTTCCCGCCGCAGGCGCAGCGGGTCGGTGATGGTGTACGGGGTGAACGCGGCCAGCGGACCGTCGCAGTACGCGTCCTGGAACACCTGGTCGCCGTGGGCGAGCAGCGCGAGCCCCACCCCCGTGGCGTGCAGCGGCCAGCGGGCGCCGACCCTGATGTGCACGCCGACCGCCGAGCGTCCGGAGATCCACTCGATGTACACGACGTCCGCGCCGTCGCGCACCGCCAGCTGGACGTTCTCGTGTGTCGCCTCGTACAGGTCCTCCAGGTACGGCAGCGCGACCTGCCGCAGCGCGAGCCCGCGCGGGGCGAGCGCCGCGATCTCCCACAGCCGCAGGCCCACGTGGTAGACGCCGTCGGTGTCCCGCTCCAGCGCGCCCCACTCCGTCAGTGCGCCCACGAGCCGGTGCGCCGTGGTGAGCGTGAGCCCCGCCCGGCGGCTGATGTCGGTCAGGCACAGCGCCGGGTGCGCGTGGTCGAAGGCGGCGAGCACGGCGAGCAGCCGGTCGGGTGCCGATCGCGCCGCCTGCCCGGGCACGGCGTCGGTGGTCATCGGCATGTGTCACCCGAGCCCGGTCTCTGCGACCTTCTGCAGCAGTGTGTGCAGGGCGTCGCGCTCGGCGGGGTCGAGCGGCTGGAGGAGTTCGTTGGTGACGCGCAGTCCGGCCTCGTCGGTGTCGCGCAGGAAGGCGCGGCCGGCCCCGGCCAGCACGACGATGCGGCTGCGCCGGTCGTCGGGGGAGGGGCGGCGCTCGGCGAAACCGAGCTTCTCCAGGTCGTCGACCAGACCGACGATCGCGCTCGGGTCGTAGCCGAGGGAGGTACTCAGCTCGCGCTGGAGTGTGCCTTCGGAGGTGGCCAGGAACCGCAGCAGTGCGTAGTGACGCAGGCGCAGGCCCGACTCCTGGAGAAAGGCGTTGAACAGCTGACCCGAGCGCAGTCCGAGCCGGTACAGCAGATAGCCGGTGTCCGAGTGCAGCCCGCGCATCCACGGCTCCCGGACGTCGATGGGGGCAGAGCCTACGGCACTTTCTGCGGCATGCGGCTGGCCGGCGATGGCGGGCTCCCTGGGCCGGGCCTCCGGGCGGAGGCGGGACGTATGTACTTCCCCACAGCATGCCGCACAGGCCGGTCGGCAACAACTATTGACGACAGCAATGATTGTCCTTGCTTCGATCTGGTAGCCCCGCCGCCGGAGCCGCAGCGAAGGCCGGCGGCCGACCCCTCCGGAAGGGACCCGCTCGTGCCCAGCATCGATCTCACCGGCAAGGTGGCCGTCGTCACCGGCAGCGGCCGTGGCCTCGGCCTGGCCTACGCCCATGCCCTGGCCGCCCACGGCGCCTCCGTGGTCGTGAACGACGTCGACGAGGCCGTGGCCGAGCAGGCCGTGAAGTCCATCACCGAGGCGGGTGGGAAGGCCGTGGCCGAGGTCGTCGCGGTCGGCACCGCCGAGGCCGCCGACCGGCTGGTCGCCCGCGCGGTCGAGGAGTTCGGCCGGCTACACGTCCTGGTCACCAACGCCGGCATCCTGCGCGACAAGGTGCTGTGGAAGATGACCGACGACGACTTCGACGCGGTAGTCACCACGCACCTGAAGGGCACCTTCACCTGCGCCCGCGCCGCCGCCGTGCGGATGCGCGAGCAGGGCGAGGGCGGCACCCTGGTCCTGGTCGGCTCTCCGGCGGGGCAGCGCGGCAACTTCGGCCAGACGAACTACGCGGCCGCGAAGGCGGGGATCGCCACCATGGCCCGCACGTGGTCGATGGAGCTGGCACGGGCGGGCATCACCGTCAACGCGATCGTTCCGGTCGCGGCCACCGCCATGACGGAGACCATCCCGGCCTTCGCCCCCTACGTCGAGGCCATGAAGAACGGGGAGCCGCTGCCCGACTTCCTTCGCAAGGGTGAGGGCTTCGGCACCCCCGAGGACTGTGCCGCGCTCATCCCCTTCCTCGCCTCCGACGCCGCCCGGGGCGTCACCGGTCAGGCCATCGGCATCGGCGGTGACAAGGTGGCACTCTGGTCGCATCCGCAGGAGATCAGGACAGCGTACGCCGACGGCGGCTGGTCCCCGGACGCTCTCGCCGACGTCTGTGCCACCTCCGTCGGCGCCGAGCCGCAGACCGTCGGCATCCCCGCGCCGAAGTTCCCGGAGGCGTGATGGACCAGAACCAACTCGTCGCGATCGACGTCCACACGCACGCCGAGGTGTCCTCCAAGGGCCACTCCTCCCTGGACGACGACCTGCACGACGCCTCCAGCGCCTATTTCAAGGTCGAGGGCAAGCGGAAGCCCACCCTCGAGGAGACGGCCGCGTACTACCGCGAGCGGAGGATGGCCGCCGTGATCTTCACGGTCGACGCCGAGTCCGCCACCGGAACCGAGCCCGTTCCCAACGAGGAGGTCGCCGAGGCCGCCGCCGCGAACCCATGGAGACAGCCTTCGCGGCGGGCACTCTCGGTGCGGTCTTCGTGCCGCTCAACATCCGCCTCGCCGGACCCGAGATCGCCTACCAGCTCGCCGACTCGGGCGCCAGGGCCCTCGTCTACGCGCCCTCGCTCGGCGGGCTCGTCGCCGGGCTCCCGGGCAGCACCGATGTGCGTACGTACGTCGAAGTGGGTGCCGAATACGAGGAATTGCTCGCGTCCGCGAGCCACGAGCCGATCGACCAGTCCGTCGCCCTCGACGACACCTGCATCATCATGTACACATCGGGGACGACGGGCCGCCCCAAGGGCGCCATGCTCACCCACGGCAATCTGATCTGGAACGCGTTCAACGTCCTCGTCGACCACGACCTGATCGCCGACGAACGCGCCCTGGTCTCCGCGCCGTTGTTCCACACGGCCGGGCTGAACATGCTCACGCTGCCGGTCCTGCTCAAGGGCGGCACATGCGTCCTGGTCGAGTCCTTCGACCCGGAGGCCACCTTCGACCTGATCGCACGCCACCGGATCACCTTCATGTTCGGTGTGCCCACCATGTTCGACCAGGTCGCCCGGCACCCGCGCTGGGCGGCGGCCGATCTGTCCAGCCTGCGGATCCTCACCTGCGGCGGCTCGCCCGTGCCGACCCCGCTCATCGCCGCGTACCAGGAGCGGGGGCTCACCTTCCTCCAGGGCTACGGCATGACCGAGGCGGCGCCCGGCACGCTCTTTCTGGACGCCGAGCACGCGGTGAGCAAGGCGGGTTCGGCCGGGGTACCGCACTTCTTCAGCGACGTACGCGTCGTACGGCCCGACCTCACCCCGGCCGACGTCGGCGAGACCGGCGAGGTGGTCGTCAGCGGGCCGCACGTCATGCCCGGCTACTGGGGGCTGCCCGAGGAGACCGCGGCGGTGGTCGCGGACGGCTGGTTCCGCAGCGGGGACGCGGCCCGGGTCGACGAGGACGGGTACGTCCACATCGTCGACCGCATCAAGGACATGATCATCTCGGGTGGCGAGAACATCTACCCCGCCGAGATCGAGGACCAGCTCCTGACCCACCCCGACATAGTCGAGTGCGCCGTCATCGGCGTGGCCGACGACAGATGGGGCGAGGTCCCGCGCGCGGTCGTCGTCCCCCGTGAGGGCGCCACGCTCGACCCGGACGAGGTCATCGCCTCGCTCGCCGGGCGGCTCGCCAAGTACAAGATCCCCAAGTCGATGGTGGTCGCGGACGCCTCCCGCGCACCGCCTCCGGAAAGCTCCTCAAGGCCCGTGTCCGCTCCCGGTACGGCACGAACGACTCCCAGCTAAGGAAAGCCACATGAGCATCACCGTCAACGGCCTCGACGAACTCAAGAAGCTGGCCGGCAGCGACCTCGGCACCAGCGAGTGGATCGAGGTCACCCAGGAGCGGATCAACACCTTCGCCGACGCGACGGGCGACCACCAGTGGATCCACGTGGACCCGGAGAAGGCCGCACAGGGGCCGTTCGGCGCGCCCGTCGCGCACGGCTATCTGACCCCTCTCCCTCTTCATCCCGCTCTTCACCGGGCTGCTGGAGGTCGAGGGCGTGTCGACAAAGGTCAACTACGGTCTCAACAAGGTGCGTTTCCCCGCACCGGTGAAGGCCGGCTCGCGTATCCGGCTGGTCGCGAAGCTCGCCTCGGTCGAGGACGTGCCCGGGGGGTGCAGATCACCGTCGACGGCACCATAGAGATCGACGGCGGCGGGAAGCCCGCCGCCGTCCTGCAGAGCCTGTCGCGGTTCTACGCCTGACCCTCTACTGCTGACGGTACGAGTGGACGGTGGTCGCGACCACGCATGCACCGGGTTGGACGACCTCGGCACGGAGCGTGCCGCGCGCCGCGTCGTAGTCCACGCCCCCCGCCTCGAACGTGCCGGTGCACACGCTGCGCTGCGGCAACGCGAACAGGCTGGTCACCCGTCCCGTGACCGGCTGACCGTCCGGCTTGCGCGGAAGGTCCACCCGGAGCAGCGGCCGGTCCCCGGGGAACAGCGTGCGCGAGCCGTCGTCCGAGGCGCACAGCAGCCGGGTGTCGGTCACGAAGTCACAGCCCAGGCCGTACTTCGCGGCCGCGGTGGCGATCTGGGAGAACGTGTACTTGGCGTCGTGGCTGTACACGGAGTGGACGTGGTTGTCGCCGACGAGACAGGCGAGCCGGGGGTCGTCGCCGCCGAACCGTCTGTCGTCCGCCGCCGCGGGCGTGGCCGACGAGCCGACGGCGGACGCGGCGCCGAACAGGCCGGCGCGGCGCAGGAGCCCACGGCGTGAGAGACCCTGGGCGTCGAGGCGGTCCTGGGAGACGGAGGGGTCGGCCCAGGCGGGCAGTTGCTGCTCGGTCATCGTCGCTCGGAAGCCCCTCGGCTCAGTGGTTCATGAAGGAGGTGATGGGCAGCGCCCGTTCGACGATCCGGACGTCGCCGAGCCGTCCGTGCAGGATCTGGTCGATCTTCCCTGCGTACTCGTAGCCGCCGAGCAGCCACGGCAGTCCGAGCGAGGTGAGTCCGATGGCGTCGGCGTGCGGATTTCGGGCCACGGGACAGCCCTGGACGTACAAGGTGGTGTGCCTGCCGTCGTTGACGACGGCGAGGTGCCACCAGGTCTCGCGTGCGGTCTCGTCGCCCCAGTTGGTGGCGATGCCCTGCTGGTTGAGCGGACGCACCGCCCACTGCGGCCCGGGCCCGTCGGAGATCGACAGCGTGACAAGCGGCTCGTCCGGGTCGTCCGCGGTCTTGCCGGCGGCCCCGCCCGTGCCGGTGCGGCTGAGCAGCCCGGACCACGCGTTGTGCGAGGCGTCCCAGTCCGCCGGCAGCCAGTAGAAGGCCTCGATGGTGTAACCGGACGTGAACGTGGCGGAGTTGAGGGGCGCGCCGTCGACGGTGCGCAGATACGCGCCCTTCAGCGGTGACTTGTAGCCCTGGAACTCGAGGCTGCCGTGACCCGGCTGGTCGGGGTGGTGGTCCGACGACCAGTTCAGAGCGCCGCCGTTCACCGAGACGAGGGTGAGGTCGTTGCCGCGCCCGGACAGATCGCGGACGGTTCCGGTGACGGCCGCTTTGTCGTCGTGCCCGTCGAACCGCCAGTACGCGACCGTGCCGGGGATGAGCATCTTCGACGCGGGCCGCGGCGGGCGTGCCGGCACCGGTGCGAAGCCCGCGAACCGCTGGTCGAAGACGATGCCGACCGAGAACCGGTCGGCGTCACCACTGAGTTCGATCTCCTGCCGCTCCAGCTCGTTGAGCCCTTTCGCGGCGCGGCCCAGGATCCACGGGGAGATCGTCTCCACGTCGATGACGTTCCGGTCCAGATCGAAGTGGTAGAGACGGATCATCGCCGCGCCGCCGAAGTAGCGGTTCTGGTAGTTCGTCAGGTGCAGATGCACCTCGTTCCCCGCCGCGTTCTCGCGGGTTGCCCGGCCGGCCGGCCAGAAGTGCCCGTTGAGGGTGAGGAAGATCTGGTCGTGGTCCTTGATCAGCTGGTCCCACAGTTGCTGTCCGTACGAGGAGAGGGAGTCGTCCTCGACGACCAGCTCGTGCGTGGTGAGGATCACCGGGGTCTTCGGGTGCCGGGCCAGCACGTCCTTGGCCCATGCGTACCCCTTCGCGGACAGGCGCCAGTCGAGGGCCAGCACCATCCACTCCCGCCCGGCGGCCCGGAACAGGTGGAAGGTGTTGTATCCGTCGGGGGACGCGCCCCCGAAGGTGGGCTTGTCCTTGAAACGCTGAGGCCCGAAGGCGTCCAGGTACGGCGTCGAGCCGCGCTGGTCGTCGGTGGACGACCGGACGTCGTGGTTGCCCGCGAGGACGCTGTAGCCGACGCCCCGCCGGTCGAGCAGCCGGAACGCGTCACTGATCGCCGCGAACTCGTCCTCGGCGCCGTTCTGCGTGAGGTCGCCGAGGTGGGACAGGAACACGATGTTGTCGTCCCTGCCGTGCTCCAGGAGGTACCGGAGCGAGGCATCGACAGGTGCCGGGTCGATGCTGGGCCCGTCGAACAGGTATTGGGTGTCGGGCATCACGACGAGGGTGAAGCGCCGGCTGTCGGGGTCGGGCCGCCAGCGGCGCGACGCCGCCGCCTCGGCGGTGGCCGGCAGTGCGACGCCGGCGGTCGCGGCGGCGCCGAGCAGTGCGGTGGCCCGAAGGAAACTGCGTCTTCCGGCGCCGGCCTGCGCGGCCTCGCCCTGGGTGTGGTCATGCGAAGTACACACGTGTGCTCCGTGAGAGGTGACAGAGGAGGGGAAGCGCGGGGGGTTCGGAGAAGAGAAGGACAGGCGCGGGGGTTCAGAGAATGCGCAGCGTCCAGCTCCAACGGTGGACGCCAGGTGCGACGAGATACGAGGGGGAGGTGTCGGGGCCGCAGGAGGCCGTGCCCAGTCCCCGGTGTGCCGCGTCGATGTGCACGACGCAGCCGGAGCGCGGCTCCAGCTCGTCGTGGTGTGCGGCCGCGGTCAGGTCTTCGGCGCGGTACCGGGTCACGGAGACCTGGCGCGGCTCGTCCAGTGCCACGGTGAGGCCGGTGGCGTCCGGCGCGGACAGCGTGAAGCGCCGTACGCCGTGGCGGCCACCACTCTCCTGCGGGCGCAGGTAAGGGGTGAACAGCTCGTCGACGCGGACGGAGTGGTGGCCCACGGGCGCACCCGCACTCCGGTCGGGGTACGACTCCCAGGGCCCCTGCCCGAACCACTCCAGCAGGTCGAGGCCCGCCACCGTCTCGAAGACGGAGCCGACCCGCGCCACGTCGTCGAACTCCTCCGGCAGCTCGGCCTGTTCGTCGACGCGGATGCCGCCCTCGACCGGTGTGAGCACCTGGCGGTGGCGGACGACGCCGACCGTGCCGGCGTACTCGGCGAGCACCGTCACACGCGCTTCGTCACGCTGCACGGAGACGACCTTGCGGACGAGTGCGTCGAGCCCCCACGCCCGCCAGCGCGGCGCGACGCCGCCCAGCTCGTCGTTGTCGGTGGGAGCCCGCCACAGCGACAGCGTGGGGGCAGCGGTCAGCAGCGGATGGACGAGCAGTCCCTCCGCGTCGACCTCCACCGGACGGTCCGCCACGCCCGCGTCCACCGACTCCGGAGCCATCCGCAACCGCACCTGGGGCGCGCACACCTCCGTACCGCGCGGTGCCCAGGGCACGTCCTCCGCCGTGGTCACGCGCAGCGTCAGCCAGGCTTCGCCGCCGTCCCGCGGCAGCTCGAACGGCAGCGGAACCGCCGCCGTCTCACCCGGCCGCAGATCGGGCAGGTCCGCCGGTGCCGTCAGGGTGCGGCCGTCGGCGAGTGCCAGCTCCCACCGGCCCGACAGCCAGTCCAGGCCCCGGAAGTGCTGGTGGTTGCCGAGGACGATGCCCTCGTGCTTGAAACACTCCACCCGCACCGGCGCCGCGATCTCCCGGTGCTCGTACATCGCCGGTTTGGGCGTGCGGTCGGGGAAGACCACGCCGTCCGCGATGAACGCGCCGTCGTGGACCGCCTCGCCGAAGTCGCCGCCGTACGCCCAGCGGTGACCGGGCGCGGCGACACCCTTGTCATACAGGCCGGCGCCCGCGCGCCCGGCCGGTCTTCCGTCGCTCACGCGCTGGAGAATGCCGTGGTCCCAGAACTCCCAGATGAAGCCGCCCTGAAGACCCGGGGTGGCCTCGATGGCGGCCCAGTGGTCGGCGAGCGTGCCGTTGCTGTTGCCCATGGCGTGCGAGTACTCGCACTGGATGAGCGGCTTGGTCTGCTCGCCGGACAGGGCGTGCGCGACGCAGTCCTCGATCGGCGCGTACATGGGGCACGCGATGTCGGAGGCCAGGTCCGGATCCGCCCAGCCCAGTTTGGCTGCCCCCTCGTACTGGACCGGCCGCGTCGGATCGTGCCGGCGCAGCCAGCCGGCCGCCGCGTCGTGGTGCGCGCCGTAGTCGGACTCGTTGCCCAGTGACCAGATGATGACCGACGGGTGATTCTTGTCGCGCAGCACCATCCGTGAGACCCGGTCCACGAAGGCGTTCAGATAGCGGGGGTCGTCGGCGATCTCGTGGGCGTGGTCGTGGGACTCGATGTCGGCCTCGTCGACGACGTAGAGGCCGAGCTCGTCGGCGAGGTCATACAGGGCGGGATCGTTCGGGTAGTGGGCGGTGCGGATGGCGTTGAAGCCGAAGCGTTTGAGCAGGACCAGATCGGCACGCATGTCGTCGTACGACACCGTCCGGCCGGTCAGGGGATGGAAGTCATGCCGGTTGACGCCCCGGATGTACACCCGCTCGCCGTTGATCAGCAGGTCACGGCCGACGATCTCGACGTCGCGGAAGCCGATGCGGTGGTGCGAGGTGTCGGCGGTCGTGCCGTCGGCACGGTGCAGCCGCACGGTCAGGCCGTACAGTTCGGGCGTCTCGGCGGTCCAGGTGCGGACCTCGGACACGGTGGTCAGCAGCCGTGCCTCGCCGAGGAAGGCCGAGACACGGTCCTCCTCGGCGTTGGTCCGGTCGAACTCCTCGTCCTGCGTGAGCAGCCGTCCGTCCAGCTCGCCGCTGACGTACCACCCCGCGGGCAGCGCACCCCCCGCGTCCCGCACCTGGCAGTCGACCCGCAGATCCCCGTCCCGCCGCGCCCGCACCGTGACGTCGGCGAGGTACAGCGGATCCGTCGCGTACAGCAGTACCGAGCGGGTGATGCCGCCGTGCCACCACTGGTCCTGGTCCTCGATGTGCGAGGCGTCCGACCACTTCACCACGGTCAGCCGTACGACGGCCCGCCCGCCGGGGCGGACCACCCCCGTCAGGTCGAACTCGGCCGCCAGGTGCGAGTCCTTGGAGACGCCGACGGGCCGCCCGTCCACGTGCACCAGCAGCACGCTCTCGGCGGCCCCGACCTGGAGCACGATCCGGCGTCCGGCCCAGTCGGCGGGGACGTCCACGTCACGCTCATACACGCCCGTCGGGTTGGCCGCGGGCGAGTGGGGCGGGAACTCGGGGAACGGCATCGTGACGTTCGTGTACTGCGGCAGGTCGTCCGTGTCCTGCAGGGTCCAGACGCCGGGGACGTACGACGAGGACCAGGAACCGCCGACCGGCACGTCCGGAGCGGGCAGCAGCTGGAAGCGCCAGTCGCCGTCCAGGGGGAGTGCTCCGTCGCGCCGGTCGACGGCGTTCATCGGCAGGCGCCCCCAGGAGGTCACCTCGGGTGCCTCCCAGGGGCGGAGCGCCACGAGCGGGTCCATCAGCGGATGGCCCCCTTGCCGAGGTCGCCGATGATCTGCTTGGCGCCGATCGCGAAGACGATCAGCAGGGGGACGAGGGCGAGGAGCGCGCCGGTCATGACCATTCCGTAGTCGGTGGTTCCGTGGGTGCCGTTGAGCTGGGACAGCGCGACCTGGAGGGTCACGTTGTCCGGGTTGGTGAGGACGATCAGGGGCCAGGCGTAGTCGTTCCACGTGCCCATGAAGGTGAAGATGCCGAGGAAGGCCAGACCCGGGCGGACCACCGGGAGGGCCACGTGCCAGTACTGGCGCAGGAAGTTCGCCCCGTCGATGCGTGAGGCGTCGAGAAGTTCGTCGTGGATCGCGCCCTGCATGTACTGGCGCATCCAGAAGATGCCGAACGCGTTCGCCGCCGCCGGCACGATCAGCGCGGTCATCGAACCGACCCAGCCGAGCTTCGCCATGATCACGAACTGCGGGATCGCCGACAGCTGCGCCGGCACCATGAAGATGACCATCAGCAGCGCGAACAGCAACCGGCGGCCCGGGAACTCGAACTTGGCGAAGACGAAGGCCGCGAGCGAGTCGAAGAACAGGACCAGGAAGGTGACCGAGCAGGCCACCAGCAGCGAGTTGAACATCGAGCCGAAGAAGTCGATGCTGTCGAAGAGACTCCGGGCGTTCTGCAGGAAGTGCGAACTCGGGAGCAGCTTCGGCGGGTACGAGAAGATCTCCGACGTCGTGTGCGTCGACATGATGACGGCCCAGTAGAACGGGAAGGCCGACAGCAGCAGGCCGATGACGAGTACGGCGTGCAGCGCGATGCCCCGGGCACGGGTGCCCTGGATGGGCTTGGGCCGACGGGTTCCTTGGATGGATGCCATGGTGAGCGGCCTCCCTAGTCTTCGCCCCGGCGCTGCACCAGGCGCCAGTTGATGATCGAGAAGAGGATGACGATGAGGAAGATGCCCCACGCCACGGCGGCGCCGTAGCCGAAGTCGTTGTTGTCGAAGGTCTGCTGGAAGAAGTAGAGGACCATCGTCCGGCCCGCGTGGCCCGGACCGCCCGAGAACGGCGAGTCGTTGGTGTTGGTCTGCAGCAGCACCTGGGGTTCGGAGAAGCTCTGCAGACCGGTCACGGTCGAGATGACCAGGACGAACAGCAGCACCGGCCGCATCATCGGCAGCGTGATCCGGACGAAGGTCTGCACCGGCCCGGCGCCGTCCATCCGTGCCGCCTCGTACAGCTCGCCCGGGATGGTCTGCAGCCCGGCGAGGAAGATGATCGCGTTGTAGCCGGTCCACTGCCAGGTCATCAGCGTCGCGACGGCGACCTTGATACCCCACGGCGTGTTCAGCCACGCCACCTGGTCCAGGCCCACCGCCTGCAACAGACCGTTCATCAGGCCGAAGTTGGTGGAGAAGACCGACCCGAAGATGATCGCGATCGCGACGACCGAAGTGACGTTCGGCAGGAAGTAGGCGACGCGGTAGACGTTCTTGAAGCGGACCGCGGAGTTGAGCATCACGGCCGTCACCATCGCCAGGAAGATCATGGGGAAGGTGGCCAGCGCCCAGATGGTGACCGTGTTCCCGACCGAGCTCCAGAAGTCGCTGTCGCTCAGCAGGTACTGGTACTGCGACAGGCCCGCCCACTCCATCGAGCCGAGGCCGTCCCAGCGGTGGAGGGAGACGTAGAGCGAGAAGCCGACGGGGATCAGGCCGAAGCCGAGGAAGAGGAGGTAGAAGGGGGAGATCGCGGCGTACAGGTGCCAGTACCTGCGCAGGCCCTTCTTCGGCTGGACCGTGGAGGTCTGCGTCACGGCGGGCGGGGTCTGCTCGATGACGGCCATCAGTAGCTCACCCCCAGGTGCTTCGCGATGCGCCGGCACTTGCTCATGGCGTCACTCCAGGCCTTCTTCGGGTCCTTGCCGAGGACGCCGACGTTCTTGATCTCGTCCTTGATGGGCTGCCCGAGCGCGATGTCGTACGGGCTGTTGTAGGCGACAGGGATCTTCTGCGCGGCGGGCCCGAAGACGTCCGTCGTGATCTGGCCGCCGAAGAAGGGGTCCGGTTCGCGCAGTTGCTCGAGGTCGTAGGCGGCGGGGGCGGAGGGGAAGAGGCCCGCGTCGACGTAGCCCTGCGCCTGGTTGGCGGCGCTCATCATCCAGGTGATGATCTCGAAGGCCCGCTCGGGCTCCCGGCACGCCTTGGTGATCGACAGGAACGAGCCGCCGTTGTTGGCCGGCCGCACGGGCATCTGGGCGATCCGCCACTTGCCCTTGGTCTTCGGCATGCCGTTCTTGAGGTCGTACGTCGCCCAGGAGGCGCCCATCTGGGTAGGCAGTTTGCCGTCCTCCGTGGCCGAGATCTGGTCCGGGGTGCCGGTGACGAGAGACGAGAGGAGTCCCCGCCGCTTGGCCTCCACGGACAGCGCCCAGGCGTCCCGCACATGCTCCTGGTCGCCGATGAAGTGGCGGTCCTTGTCGACGTACCGCTGGGTACCCTGGTTCACCACGTTGTCGAAGACGCTGTTGATGTCGGTGAGCAGGAAGGTTCCCGGGATGCGCTTCTTCAGCTGCTCGCCCGCGTCGAAGTACCTCTCCCAGGTGTTCAGCTCCTTGGTCACGTCGTCCGGTTCGTACGGCAGCCCCGCCTTGCGGAACACCTCGTACTGGTAGAAGTGCGCGACCGGCCCGCAGTCGATCGGGAAGGCGATCACCGAACCGTCGTCGGCGATGCCCTGGTCCCACTTCCACGCCAGGTACTGGCTCTTGAACTTGTCCGCCCCCAGCGTGCGCAGGTCCACGAACTGGTCGGCGTTGGGCAGGTAGGACGCCATGTCCTCGCCCTTGAGGCCCGCGATGTCGGGGATGTGGGCACGGCCGGTCATCGTGGTGATCAGCTTGGAGCGGTAGTAGCCGCCGATCTTGATGGCCTGGAGGTTGACCGTGGAGTCGTAGCGGGCCTTGGCCTTCTCGACGACCGTGTCGCCGAGGCCGCCGTCCCAGTACCACAGGACCATGTTCCGGCCGGTCGAGCCGGTCGGTACGGCACAGCCGGACGTCAGGCCGCCGAGCGCCGTGGCGGCCGTGCCGGCCAGGCCCGCGCGTAGCAGGCCTCTTCGTGAGAGCCGCACAGCTCCCACCGCCTTTCGGATCTTTTCGGGACTTCGCATGAGAGGTGCGTGGGGGAGGTCAGTGCTGCCGTGCGGGCGGCGTCACGGGGGCGTACGCGACGGGCACTCCCGGATCCTCGGGGAGCCGGTCCGCCAGGAAGCCGTACGCCCGCTTCAGGTCGGGGTCGGTCAGGGAGCGCCACCAGAGGTCGACGCCGTACCAGCCGGGGGCCGCGAGCGCCCCCCCGTGGTGCTGGACGGACAGGCCCGCGGCCAGTACGGCGAACCGCAGCCGATCCTCCAGGGGCCAGCCGCCGAGCGAGGCCGCGACGAAGCTCGCGCCGAATACGTCCCCGGCGCCCGTGGCGTCGAGGACGTCGATGTCGAGGGCGGGGACGTTCGCGTACTCGCCGGTGTTCTGGTCGACGGCGACCGCGCCGTCACCACCGCGGGTCACCACGGCCACCGGGACCAGTTCGGCGAGCGTGCCGAGGGCCGCTGCCGCGGTGTCGGTGCGGGTGTAGGCCATCGCCTCGGTCTCGTTGGGGAGGAAGGCGTGGCACAGGGAGAGCTGGTCGAGCAGGTCCCGGGACCACTTCTGGCTGGGGTCCCAGCCGACGTCGGCGTAGATCTGCGTGCCGTTCGCGGCGGCCTTGGCGAGCCACGCGCGCGGCTCGGCCTCGATGTGCACGAGCGCGGTGCGCGCCGCGGGCGGGTCGCCCATCAGCACGTCCTGGGAGTACGGCGGTTCCTGGCCGTGGGTGACCAGGGCCCGGTCGTGTCCGTGGGCGAGGGAGACGGTGACGGGGGTGGGCCAGCCGTCCGCGGTGCGGGACAGGGAGAGGTCGATGCCCTCCTGGCCGGCGAGGACATCCCGGCAGTACGCGCCGTAGAAGTCGTTGCCGAAGACCGTCGCGAGCGAGGTCTTCAGACCGAAGCGGGCGGTGGCGACGGCGAGGTTCGCGATCCCGCCGGGGCTGCTGCCCATTCCCTCGGTCCAGATCTCCTCGCCGGGTGTCGGAGGGCCGCCCAGTCCGGTGAGGACGAGGTCGTAGAAGAGCAGCCCGGTCAGCAGCACATCGGGCCGGTCGTCGTCCACACGAACGTCCTCTCGTTCAGAACTCGTCAAATTCGGTGCTCGGAATCGTGCGCCCCTCTGCGAGATTGGTCAATAGTCGAGCAGAAGCGAGCATAGAAATGATTGAAGATGACGAGTAGTGTTCGTGGCGTGCTGGCAGAACGACGACACCAACTCATCCTGCGGGCCCTGCGCTCCGGTGGCCCCGCGGCCGTGACCGATCTCTCGGAGCAACTGGGCGTGAGCCCGGCCACCATCCGGCGCGACCTGGTCAGACTGGAGGAGGAAGGGCTGCTCACCCGTGTGCACGGAGGCGCGGTCGTCGAGGAGGGCGACCAGCCCTTCGCCGAGGTCGCCGAGGTGCGCGTGGCCGAGAAGGACGTCATAGCGGCCAAGGCGGCGTCGATGATCCAGGACGGCCAGTCCGTGCTGCTCGACATCGGAACCACCGCCTACCGGTTGGCCCGGCAGCTGCACGGTCGCCGGCTCACCGTGATCACCAGCAACCTGGTGGTCTACGAGGAACTCGCCGACGACGAGGGCATCGAGCTGGTGCTGCTCGGCGGCATGGTCCGCCGCGATTACCGCTCCCTGGTCGGCTTCCTCACCGAGGACAACCTGCGCCAACTGCACGCCGACTGGCTCTTCCTCGGCACCAGCGGGGTGCGGCCCGGTGGGCAGGTGATGGACACGACGGTCGTGGAGGTGCCGGTCAAACGAGCCATGATCAAGGCGAGCGACAAGGTCGTCCTGCTCGCCGACGCGGCGAAGTTCCCGGGTACGGGAATGGCGAAGGTCTGCGGCCCGGAGGTACTGGACGTGGTGCTGACGAACGCGCCCGTGGACGAGGCGACCCGCTCCTCGCTCGAGGAGGAGGGCGTCGAGGTGATCGTGGCAGGGAAGGTGCAAACGTGAAGCTGACGATTCTGGGCGGCGGCGGGTTCCGGGTGCCGCTCGTGTACGGGGCGCTCCTCGGGGACCGCGCCGAGGGCCGGGTCACCCATGTCGTGCTGCATGATCTGGACGCGCAGCGGCTGTCCGCGGTGAGCCGCGTACTGGCCGAACAGGCCGCGTATGTCCCCGACGCTCCCGAGGTGACCGCCACCACCGACCTCGACGAGGCGCTGCGCGGGGCCGACTTCGTCTTCTCCGCGATCCGCGTCGGCGGTCTGGAAGGACGCGCGAACGACGAGCGGGTGGCGCTCGCGGAGGGCGTCCTCGGACAGGAGACGGTCGGTGCGGGTGGCATCGCGTACGGCCTGCGGACCGTGCCCGTCGCCGTCGACGTCGCGCGGCGCGTGGCCCGGCTGGCCCCCGACGCCTGGGTCATCAACTTCACCAACCCGGCGGGCCTCGTCACCGAGGCCATGTCCCGCCACCTCGGCGACCGCGTCATCGGCATCTGCGACTCCCCGGTCGGCCTCGGCCGCCGTATCGCCCATGCGCTCGGCGTCGCGAACCCACGCGAGGCCTTCATCGACTACGTCGGCCTCAACCACCTGGGCTGGGTGCGCGGCCTGCGCGTCGCGGGCCGCGACGAGCTGCCGCGGCTGCTCGCCGACCCCGGGCTGCTCGGCTCCTTCGAGGAGGGCAAGCTCTTCGGTCCCGAGTGGCTGCAGTCCCTGGGCGCGATCCCGAACGAGTACCTGCACTACTACTATTTCAACCGCGAGGCGGTCCGCGCCTACCGTGAGGCCGAGAAGACCCGCGGCGCCTTCCTGCGTGACCAGCAGGCCCGGTTCTACGAGGAGATGAAGCGGCCGGACGTCTCCGCCCTGGCCGTCTGGGACAACACGCGGGCCGAGCGCGAGGCCACGTACATGGCCGAGAACCGGGAGACGGCGGGCGCCGGCGAACGCGACGCCGACGACCTCTCCGGCGGCTACGAGAAGGTGGCCCTCGCCCTGATGCGGGCCATTGCCCGGGACGAGCGCACGACCCTCATCCTGAACGTCCGCAACCGCAGTACGCTCTCCGTCCTCGACGCCGAGGCCGTCATCGAGGTCCCGTGCCTGGTCGACGCCAACGGGGCGCACCCGGTCGCGGTCGACCCGCTCCCCGACCACGCGACCGGCCTCGTGTGCGCGGTCAAGGCGGTCGAGCGCGAGGTGCTGTCCGCCGCCGAGTCCGGCTCCCGCCCCACGGCGGTGAAGGCTTTCGCCCTGCACCCGCTCGTCGACTCGGTGAACGTCGCCCGCAGACTCGTCGACGGCTACACCTCGGTCCACCCGGGCCTGGCATACCTTAAGTAAGCGCTTTCGCCCCATTCTGGAGACTTGCCATGCACGACGAACGCCGCCGGATCGAGGAGCGCGTCGAACGCGTCCACAACCAGCGCATCAAGCCCGCGATCTACGCCGCCTCCGTGCCCTTCGAGGTCGAGGCCTGGCAGGCACCGGGTGAGCCGGTCCCCTTCGAGGAGGCGGCCGCCGCCCCCTACCAGCCCTTCGCCATGGACACCCCCTGGGGCCCGCCCTGGGGCACCACCTGGTTCCGGATGCGCGCGAAGGTCCCCGCTCAGTGGGCGGGCAGGCGCGTCGAGGCGGTCATCGACCTGGGCTTCGTGGGCGACTGGCCCGGCAACCAGGCCGAGGCCCTCGTCCACCTCACCGACGGGACGCCGCTGAAGGCGGTCAACCCGCTCAACCAGTACGTTCCGATCGCCGATCCGGCCGCGGGCGGCGAGGAGATCGACTACCTCGTCGAGGCCGCCTCCAACCCGGACATCCTGGCCAACGACTTCGCGGGCCCGACCCCGCTCGGCGACGTCCTGACCGCGGGTGACAAGCCGCTCTACACCTTCCAGCGTGCCGACATCGCGGTCCTCGACGAGGACGTCTGGCATCTCGACCTCGACATCCAGGTGCTGCGCGAGCTGATGCTGGAGCTCGGCGAGCACGACCCGCGCCGGTACGAGATCATGCACGCGCTCGATCGCGCGATGGACGCCCTGGACCTCGACGACATCTCCGGCTCGGCGGCCGCCGTTCGTGAGGTGCTGAAGCCGGTGTTGTCGAAGCCCGCGCACGCGAGTGCCCACGTGATCTCCGGAGTGGGCCACGCGCACATCGACTCCGCCTGGCTGTGGCCGATCCGTGAGACCAAGCGCAAGACGTCCCGTACGTTCTCGAACGTCACCTCGCTGGCCGACGAGTACGAGGAGTTCGTCTTCGCCTGCTCGCAGGCCCAGCAGTACGAGTGGGTGCGCGACAACTACCCGCACGTGTGGGCCCGCATCCAGGAGTCGGTGAAGCGGGGCCAGTGGGCGCCGGTCGGCGGCATGTGGGTCGAGGCCGACGGCAACCTGCCCGGCGGCGAGGCGATCGCCCGCCAGCTCATCCACGGCAAGCGGTTCTTCATCGAGCATTTCGGGATCGAGACCAAGGGCGTGTGGCTGCCGGACTCCTTCGGCTACAACGCGGCCTACCCGCAGCTCGCCAAGCTCGCCGGCAACGAATGGTTCCTCACCCAGAAGATCTCCTGGAACCAGACCAACAAGTTCCCGCACCACACCTTCTGGTGGGAGGGCATCGACGGCACCCGCATCTTCACGCACTTCCCACCGGTCGACACCTACAACGCCCGCTTCAGCGGCGAGGAGATGTCCCGCGCGGTGCGCAACTACCAGGAGAAGGGCGGCGCCACACGCTCCCTGGCCCCGTTCGGCTGGGGCGACGGCGGCGGCGGTCCCACCCGCGAGATCATGGAACGCGCCCGACGCCTGAAGGACCTGGAGGGATCCGCGAAGGTCGAGGTGGAACACCCCGACGCGTTCTTCGCGAAGGCCCGCGAGGAGTACCCGGACGCCCCGGTCTGGGTCGGCGAGCTCTATCTGGAGCTGCACCGCGCCACGTACACCTCCCAGGCCCGCACCAAGCAGGGCAACCGGCGCTCCGAGCACCGGCTGCGCGAGGCCGAGCTGTGGGCGACGACGGCCGCGCTGCACGCGCCGGGCTACGCCTACCCGTACGAGAAGCTGGACCGACTGTGGAAGACGGTCCTGCTGCACCAGTTCCACGACATCCTGCCGGGGTCGTCGATCGCCTGGGTCCACCGTGAGGCCGAGGCCGAATACGCGCGGGTGGCACGGGAGTTGGAGGAGCTGACGGCGGAGGCGGTGTCCGCGCTGGGCGGTGGCGGAACCCGCGTGTTCAACACGAGCCCCTACGACCGCGCCGAGGTGGTCCGTACGGCCGACGGCGCACCCGCGTACGTGGAGGTCGCCGCGAGCGGCAGCGCGCCCCTCACCGACGCCGAGCCCCCGAAGGCCGTGACGGTCGCCGGCCGCGTCCTCGACAACGGCCTGGTCCGCGTCGAGGTGGCCGAGGACGGGACCCTGTCCTCCGTCCGCGACCTGCGAGCGAACCGCGAGGTCCTCGCCGACCAGGGCAACCTGCTCCGCCTCCACACGGACCTGCCCAACTACTGGGACGCCTGGGACATCGACAAGCACTACAAGAACCGGTACACGGACCTGCTGGAAGCGGACTCGGTGACGGTGGTCGAGGAGGACCCGCTCCTCGGCGCGATCCGCGTCGACCGGAACTTCGGCAAGGGGTCGAAGATCACGCAGACGATCACCCTCCGCGCCGGCAGCCCCCGTATCGACTTCGAGACCGTGATCGACTGGCATGAGGCCGAGAAGATCCTCAAGGCGGGCTTCCCGGTGGACATCCGCGCACCTCACTCCTCCGCGGAGATCCAGTTCGGCCACGTCCAGCGGCCGACCCACACCAACACCAGCTGGGAGGCGGCCCGCTTCGAGGTCTCCGGTCACCGCTGGGTGCACATCGGTGAGCCCGGCTACGGCGTCGCGGTCATCAACGACTCGACGTACGGCCACGACGTCTCCCGCACGGTCCGGGAGGACGGGGGTACGACGACCACGGTCCGCCTCAGCCTGGTGCGCGCCCCGCGCGTCCCTGACCCGGAGGCCGACCAGGGCAGGCACCACTTCACGTACTCGCTCCTTCCGGGCGCGAGCATCGAGGACGCCGTCGCCGAGGGATACGGCCTCAACCTGCCGCTGCGCGTGGCGGATTCGGCGGGCGCGCCGTCACCGGTCGTCTCGGTGGACGGCGACGGCGTGACCGTCGAGGCGGTGAAACTCGCCGACGACGAGTCGGGTGACGTCGTGGTGCGGTTGTACGAGTCCCGGGGTGGCCGGGCACAGGGTGTGCTGCGCACCGGCTTCCCGCTCGCGGGAGCCCAGGTCACCGACCTGCTGGAGCGGCCGCTGGAGGACGCGCAGACCACCGCCGACCGCGTGGTCCCCGTCGCGCTGCGGCCCTTCCAGATTCTGACGCTGCGTCTGAAGCGTGCCGAGGTGAGCTGATCCGTGCCCATGCAAAGGTGGTTCACCGACGCCAAGTTGGGGATCTTCGTCCACTGGGGCATATACGCCGTCGACGGCGTCCAGGAGTCCTGGTCGTTCTACGACGACATCGTCCCCTACGACCAGTACATGTCCCAGTTCGACCGCTTCACGGCTTCGCGCTACAACCCCCGTGAGTGGGCGGCGCTGTTCGCCCGCGCGGGCGCCAAGTACGCCGTGCTCACCAGTCGGCACCACGATGGCGTGGCCCTGTGGGACACCGCCCACGGCAACCTGAACGTGGGCCGCGACCTGATCGCCGGCTACGCCGACGCCCTGCGCGAGCAGGGCCTCAAGGTCGGCCTCTACTACTCGCACTCCGACTGGAGCCACCCCGACTACGCCTCCACGCGCAAGCCGGGCCGTCCGCCCGAGCTGGAGGACAACCGGTACTCCGAGGTCGCGGCCGAGTTCGAGGACCTGGACGCCTGGGAGCGGTTCATCGCCTACCGGGACGGCCAGATCCGCGAGCTCACCAGCCGCTACAAGCCCGATCTCATGTGGTTCGACGGCGAGTGGGACCGCAGCGAGGAGCAGTGGCGCATCCCTGAACTCGCGGCACTGATCCGCGCCGAGGTGCCGCACGTCGTCTTCAACGCCCGCATGCTCAGCGAGGGCGACTACGCGACGCCGGAACAGGGTGCTCCCGTCGTACCGCCGGAAGGCCCCTGGGAGCTGTGCCTGACGATCAACGACTCCTGGGGCCACCAGCATCACGACCACAACCACAAGTCGGTGGACCAGCTGATCCGGTACTTCGCGGAGACGATCGGCGGCGGTGGCAATCTGCTGCTCAGCGTCGGTCCGCGGGAGGACGGCACGATCCCCGACGAACAGGCCGAGCGACTCGAGGGGCTCGGCGACTGGATCCGCAAGCACGCAGAGGCCGTGTACGGGACCGTGCGGGGGCTGCCCGCCGGGCACCACTACGGCCCGAGCACCCTGTCACCGGACCGCCGCACGCTGTACCTGATCCTCTTCGACGCCCCGCGCGCCGAGATCAACGTACGCGGGCTGCTCGGCTCGGTTCGCCGGGTCACCGTGCTCGGCAGCGGCACCGAACTGGCCCACCGGGTCACCGGCGGCCTGCACGAGACACCCGGGGTGCTGTGGATCGAGCCGCCGTCCGCGGCCGACCTCGACCCGCACGCCACGGTGCTCGCCGTCGAACTCGACGGCGAGCTGGAGCTGTACTGCGGGTCGGGCCGCTTCTGAGGCGAGGAGGACATGGGGGTGCCCGATCCGGGCACCCCCATTCTCACGCTCAGCCGGTGAACCCGGCCGTGATGGACGTGAACTGCCAGTTGTTCTGGCTGATGCCGGAGCAGTTGCTCACGACGCCGCCGCCCGCGCACGGCCGGTCGCGGTTGACCGACCAGAAGGCGAGCCGGGCGATGTGGTGCGAGTTCGCCCAGTCGCGGATCTGGGTCCAGATCGCGGGGGTGGTGTTCTCCTGCTGGTCGGACAGACCGTTCATGCCGGAGATGCCGATGTGGGAGTACGCCGTGGCGTCGTCCCAGCCGAAGGTCGACTTGAGCTTGGCCTTCAGCCCCTCGGCGGCATTGACGGTGTTGCCGTACATGTCGGAGCCGCCGCCGAAGTCGAACGGCATGATGGTGAAGACGTCGATGTTGGCGTTCAGTGACTGCGCCTGCTCGATCAGACGGTTGCCGTAGTAGGTCGGACCGGTCGTCGAGGTGCCGAAGGTGACGATGGTCTTCAGACCCGGGTTGTTCGCCTTGACGGTCTTGAGCGCGGTCAGGATCTTGGCCTGGACGGCCTCGTTCTCGAACTCGTCCGTGTTCTCGATGTCCATGTCGATCGCCTTGAGGCCGTAGGCGTCGATCACCTTCTGCAGGGCTCCGGCGAGTGCGCTCGCCGAGGAGCAGTTGGCGCCGAGCTTGCTGCCCTGCCAGCCGCCGAACGACGGGACGATGTCACCGCCCGCGGAGCGGATCTGGTTGATGGCGGTCTGGTCGACGCCGCCGGTCAGCGCGCGGTTGCCGTCCCAGGCGGGGGTGCAGCCGCCCGAGTCGAGCACGAACGCCATCGTGAACCACTTGATGCCGGTCGCGCTCATCACCGTGCTCGGGCTCGGCGGGTCGCCCCAGCCCTCGTACAGGTACGGAGCCGCCTGCTTGAAGCCGGTGCCGCCGCCGCTGCCCGCGTTCGTCGTGACGGTCACCGCGTTCGAGGCCGCCGAGGCGTTCCCGGCCGCGTCGCGCGCCTTGACGGTGAAGGTGTACGAGGTGCTGGGCGAGAGACCACTGACCGTGGCCGCGGTCCCGGAGACGCTGAGCACCTGGTTGGAGCCGCTGTAGATGTCGTACGCCGTCACCCCGACGTTGTCCGTCGAGGCCGACCACGACAGCGACACGCTCGACGACGTCTTCCCGGTGGAGGTCAGGTTCGCGGGAGTGGTCGGCGCCTGGGTGTCCGAGCCGCCGCCCCCGCCGGGGCCGTCCAGGCTGATGTCGTCGGCGTAGTACGTGCCCTGCGCGTACCAGCCGTGGACGTAGATCGTGGCGCTGGTCTGCGAGGCACCGGTCGTGAAGGAGAGGGACAGCTGGCTGTACGCCGACGGGGACGTGGTCCAGGTCGACGCGCCGCCGTTCACGCCGAGGTAGACGTAGCTGCCGCGGACCCAGCCGCTGAGGGAGTACGTCGTGTTCGGCTGGACCGAGACGGTCTGGCTGCACTGCGCGTTGTCGCTCGAACTCACCGCGCCCGCAAGGGCCTTGGAGCCGCCGTGAACGGGGCTGGAGACGACGGAGCCGAGATTGCCGGTGCAGGACCAGGGCGAGAGGCTGCCCGATTCGAAGCCGGGGTTGGACAGGATGTTGGCCGCCTGGGCGGTCCCGGGGAGGGCGACCGCCCCGGCGAGGGCCAGGGCGGCGGAGCCGACGAGTGCGAGGAAGGCACGTCTGGAACGTCTGAGGAGTGTGCGCACGCGATCTCCCATAAGAAGAAGGGGGGTTCGGGAGTGCAGGGAAGTGCAGAAGGGTGCGCAACCAAGTTGGTATGGACCAATCGTGGTGTCAAGGGTTGGGCGCGGATTGGTCCAGACCTGAAGTAGGGCGCCCCGACAGGGGCACGGAGAACCGCGCGACAAGCCACGACCTGGCCGCAGTGGGTGACCGTCCTAAAGGGGCAGGGCCTCTGCCGCGTCCACCTCGACCGAGTCGACGGGGACCGCGGACAGCACCGGTGTCTGGTCCAACTCGTCGACCCTCTGCTGCGGCAGCGAAACGGAGCGAAGGGGCCGCGGCCCCGACACCACCGTGTAGTCCGTGCCCAGGAACGGCGGCACGACCTCGCCGGGGTCCTCACCGAGCGCCAGCTGCACTGCCGCCCAGGGGGCGTTGACGCCGCACAGCGACAGCTGGTGCAGTCCGCCCGCCGGGCGTGTGTTGACGTCCAGGAGCACCGGCTCGTCGCCGTACATCCGGAACTGGACGTTGGAGAGGTAGTGCAGCCCGAAGCCCTCCGCCAGGCGCCTGGCCGGCTCCAGCCACTGCTCGTGCAGCGTGAAGCCCCGGCGGCGGCCGTTCTTGGTGCGGCCCACCGCCATGCGGATGCGGTTGTCGGGACCGGTCAGGCAGTCGACCGACACCTCCGGCTGCTCCAGGCGCGGCATCACCAGCCAGTCGACGGGCTCGTCGGCCTCCCGCACCGCCCGGACGACGAGGTCCAGCGGCACATAGGCGCTCGGGAACCCGCTGAGGTGCACGAGCGAGAAGGGAGCACGCGTGATGATGCGGAAGCCCACGCCGCCCGCCCCCGCCGCCGGCTTGAAGCACGCCCGGTGGCCCCCGGCCTCCAACTCCTCGACGGCAGCGACGAGTTCGTCCTCGTTCGTGACCCGCCACCACGGCGGAACCGGGACCCCGATCGACTGCGCTGCCTGGTACGCCGTGTCCTTGTCCTGGAAGACCGCCACCGCCTCGACGGTCGGCGCCAGCAGCGCCGTACCGGCCGCCTCGAACTCGGTGCGGTGCGCGACGACCGCCTCCTGGTGCAGACGGGGTACGAACACGTCGATGCCGCGGCGGGTGCACTGGTCGAGGGCGTACTCGACGTAGGCGGCCGGGGACAGACCCTCCGGCTCGAGGTCGGCGGTGTCCGCCGCGGCCAGGACGGGCGAGTCGGCGTCGCCGTGCGTGGCATGGATCTCGACGGCCCGATCGCTGGGATTTCTCCGCAGCTGATCCATGAAGAACACGTTCTCCGCGTACGTGCGGTTGAGCCAGACGCGTACGCGAGAGACCATTCAGGCCGCCTTTCACGGTTTGCGGGCAGGGCGGAGCAGGCCGTGCCCGGCCAGGGGAGAGGGAGGTACACCAAACCGCCGTTCGCGGAGAGGCGTCGGAGGTGGATGTGTTGGGGCGATCATAGGCCCTTACGGGTGCCGTCACTGCTACGCGCGTGTTACGGATTCTCCCCGGCTCTTCTCCCGGTCTTCTTCAAGCCTTGTCCAAGCGGCAAGAACGGTTGTCCGCGACTTCTGAGCACCCGGTGCCGGGTGTTTTCCGAGGCGCTCGGGCACCTGCCGCGGGTCGCCCTTGTCCGTCGACGGCCCGATGTGCTCTTGTTTTCCCATTCGGTTCGCGAAAGGGGCGACGGTGAAGTCGACGGACAGCCGTGGACAGCTGCTCGCCATCAGCGACCTGCACATCGGGTATCCCGAGAACCGCGCCCTCGTCGAACGGATGCACCCCACGTCGGGCGAGGATTGGCTGCTGGTCGCGGGTGACGTGGCCGAGACCGTCGCCGACATCCGCTGGGCCCTCGAGCTGCTCGCCGACCGCTTCCGCAAGGTGATCTGGGCACCCGGCAACCACGAGCTGTGGACACACCAGAAGGACACCGTCACCCTGCGCGGCGTCGAGCGGTACGAGCACCTGGTCGCCGTGTGCCGGGAGCTGGGTGTGACGACACCCGAGGATCCCTACCCGGTCTGGGAGGGCCCGAGCGGTCCCGCGGTGGTGGCGCCACTCTTCCTGCTCTACGACTACTCGTTCCTGCCGGAGGGCTGCACGACCAAGGATGAGGGGCTCGCGTACGCGCACGGCACCAGGATCGTGTGCACCGACGAGCACCTGCTGCACCCCGACCCCTACCCGAGCCGCGAGGCGTGGTGCCGGGCCCGGGTCGCCGAGACCGAGCGCAGGCTCGAGGAGATTCCCGACGACCTCGCCACGGTGCTGATGAACCACTATCCACTGGACCGGCACCCCACGGACGTCCTGCGCTACCCCGAGTTCGCCATGTGGTGCGGAACCCGGCTGACCGCCGACTGGCACCGGCGCTTCCGGGTCGCGTGCATGGTCTACGGTCATCTGCACATCCCACGGACCACCCACCACGAGGGCGTACGCTTCGAAGAGGTGTCGGTCGGCTACCCCCGCGAATGGGGCCCCCGCCCGGAGCCTCCCGGGAGGCTGCGCCGCATTCTGCCGATGGAGGTCCAAGCAGGTGTTCGAGGGGCTGCTCCCGGGGTCGGTCGCGGTGGTGGAGGCACACGACGGTGACGCGATCGCCGACGGTGCTTTTCTCTACCCCGAGGAGGAGGCGGTCGTCGCGCGGGCCGTCGACAAGCGGCGCCGGGAGTTCGCGGCCGTACGGGCCTGCGCGCGGGGCGCCATGGAGAAGCTCGGCGTGCCCGCGCAGCCCGTCCCGTCCGGGGAGCGTGGTGCACCGCGCTGGCCGGACGGGCTGATCGGCAGCATGACGCACTGCGACGGCTACTGCGCCGCCGCGCTGGCCCGGACCCGGGACCTGGTCTCGCTGGGCATCGACGCGGAACTCCACGACCGGCTGCCGGACGGCGTCCTGGACGTCATAGCCCTGTCCGGCGAGCGGGCACGGCTGCGGGAGCTCGCCCGCAGCCACCCGTCCGTCCACTGGGACCGCCTGCTGTTCAGCGCCAAGGAGTCCGTGTACAAGGCGTGGTTCCCCCTCACCGGGAAGTGGCTCGACTTCCTGGAGGCCGACATCGAGATCGACCCGGGCGATGCCTCGGATGTCTCGGGCGGCTTCCGGGCGCGGCTGCTGGTCCCGGGACCGCTGGTCGACGGTCGCCGCGTCGAGACCTTCGACGGCCGCTGGAGCACGCGGCGCGGGCTGGCCGCGACAGCTGTCGTCGTACCTCACACCTGAGTCACCGGGGACACCAGTCCCCGAGCAGACGGAAGAACTCCTCCTCGGTGCCCGTGAGCCCCGCCTCCGCCAGGGCCCGGTCCGCCTCGGCCAGGGCGGTGGTCGGGACCACGGGTGGTCGGTGCGGATCCGGCGGGCCGTCGAAGGCGGCTCGTACGGTGTGGAGGAGGCGCAGATAGGCCTGCACGGCGGCGCGTTCGCGGTCGGTGAGTACGGCGGTCTGCATCGGTCGGCTCTCCCCGGGTCGGCCGTGCGACAGGGGTCGCGCGGCGATACGTGCACGGCACACGCCCGCGGTACGCGGACGGCCGCCGCGCGCACCGGGTGGCGCACCTCCAGCTTGCCGTCCGCCACTGACAATCCCGTTTCCGCAGCCGCCGGTTCGCCCGCTTAGCCGAGGCGAAACCTCTTCGAAATCCCTTGGCGCACAAGCGCCCTACGCTGGAGAGCAAGGGCTTTCGGCCGTCCGCCCCGCGGCCGGGGAAGGGAGGCGAGCTGTGGACGACCCGGGCCGGCGCACACGGCGCGCCCCGCGACTGCGTTCCGTGGGCGAGGGCGAACTCCGGTTGCACCATCGCGTCGTGCACGGTTACCGGCGGGCCTACCGTCTGGCCGGCGAGGGACCGGTGCTGGTCCTCATCCACGGCATAGGGGACTCCTCGGCGACCTGGGCCGAGGTGATCCCCGACCTCGCCCGCACCCACACCGTGCTCGCCCCCGACCTGCTGGGACACGGCGCCTCGGACAAGCCGCGCGCCGACTACTCGGTGGCCGCGTATGCCAACGGGGTGCGCGATCTGCTGACCGCCCTCGGCATCGAGTCGGCGACGCTGGTGGGGCATTCGCTGGGTGGCGGGGTCGCGATGCAGTTCGCCTACCAGTTTCCCGAGCGCACCGAGCGGCTGATCCTGGTCAGCGCCGGGGGAGTGGGGCGGGAGGTCAATCCGGTGCTGCGGGCCGTCTCCCTCCCCGGCGCTCACCTGATGCTGTCCACCCTCCAGCTGCCCGGCATGCGCCTGCAAGTGGGTCTGTTCGCCCGTCTGATGAGGCTGCTGGACACCGACCTGGGCCAGGACGCGGCGGAGTTGCTCACCCTCGTGGACGCCCTGCCGGACGCCACGTCCCGCAGCGCGTTCATCCGCACGCTGCGGGCGGTGGTCGACTGGCGTGGGCAGGCGGTCACCATGCTGGACCGCTGTTATCTGACCGAGGGCATGCCCACGATGCTGATCTGGGGCGACCGGGACAGCGTGGTGCCGGTGCGGCACGCGTACGGCGCGCACGAGGCGATGCCCGGCAGCCGCCTGGAGATCTTCGAAGGCGCGGGCCACTTCCCGTTCCACAGCGACCCCGCGCGCTTCCTCGCCCTGGTCGAGGAGTTCACGAGCACCATGCCGGCAGCGGACTGGAGCCGCGACCACTGGCGCGAACTGCTGCGCACGGGACGCCCCGGCACCGCGCGGAACCGGGCGCTGGAAAGGGACCTGCGAGAGGCCAGCGAGCGCAGCGCGACATGACGCGACGCGACCATCCGGGCCGCCGGTCACCCGCCTGAAATCCGTCCGCTGGTCCCGCGCGCCCCGATCGTCGACGCCGTGCCGTGCCTCTCCAGGCGCAACCGGTCAGCCCCGTGTCCCCGAACCCTCCGGTGCCCCCAGGACCGCCTCCCACTCCGCCCGCGTCAGCGGAGGCTCCGTCAGGAGGGCGCGGCGCGGGCCCCGGAGGACCGCCAGGGCGACGGCCGGTTTCAGTAGTTCGCTCACCGGCTTCGACAGGGTGACCACGTCGAAAAACGCCCGGGCCACCAGCGGGCGCCCGGTCGCCGTCAGCATCAGCCGGTTGACGTACGCGCCGAGGAGGCGATCGGCGAGGCCGGGGGTCTTGCCGATCGCGCCCGGGTAGTGGATGTCCGTGCTGGTCGCGAATTCCCAGGCGGTCGCCACCGGACGGGCCACCGCCCGCTGTACCCGTCGCGCGAGCCTTGGTGCGGTCAGCCCGTGCTCGGCCACCAGCTCGCCCAGGGCCACCGCGCCCTGCGCGGCCACGGACAGCCCGTGCCCGTAGACCGGGTTGTACGTGGCCACCGAGTCGCCGATCGCCACGAACCCCTCGGGCCAGCCCTTGACCCTCTCGTAGAACCGCCGCCGGTTGATCGTGCTGCGGGTGACGACGGGTGCCGACAGCGGCTCCGCGTGCGCGATCAGCTCGCCCACCACCGGATGCCGGACGCTCTCGCGCGCGAACGTCTCGAACTCATCGGCGGAGGTGGGCGGTTCGCCGCCCCGAGTGCCCGAGAGCGTCACCAGCCACCGCCCGCCCTCGATGGGTTCGATGGTCGCGGTCCGCCCCGGCACCGGCACCGTGGCGTCCGACTGCACGTTGACCAGCGGGAAGTCCTCGGTGCCCGGCGGCGCCCGGAAGATCCGGCTGGAGTAGGCGAGCCCGGAGTCCACCTCCTCCAGCGGCGCCTCGGGCACGCCCAGCGCCTCCAGCCAGGCGGAGGCCCGGGAACCGCGCCCGGCCGCGTCGACGACCAGGTCGGCAGCCAGCACCCGCTCCTCGCCCTCGGGCGTCCGTACGCGCACGCCCGTCACCTGTGACGCGTCGCCCTCCAGGGCCAGCAGTTCGGTGCGCTGCAGGACGGTGACGCGCTCGCTCCCTGTGACCCGCTCGCGCACCACCCAGTCGAGCAGATCACGGCTGCACGCGATCATGAACTGCATCTCGGGCCAGCGCCGGAACCAGCCCCGCGGCTGCATCGACACGAGCCCCGTCGGCAGCGGGATCCGCCGGGCGCCCGCCACCAGCCATGCCTCGGTCACCCCCGGCAGCAGCTGCTCCATGGCACGGGCGCCCCCGGACCAGATCACGTGCACGTGCCGGGCCTGCGGAAGTCCCTTGCGCGGCTCGGGGCCCGCGGGCAGCGCGTCCCGGTCGACGACGGTGACGTCGGCGTACGTGCGCAGCGCCGCGGCGGCGAGCATGCCGGCCATGCCTGCGCCGATGACGACGGCTCTATGGGGTGCCGCACCCGGGGAGGCGCTAGCGGGTTCGCTCATGGAAGTCGCTTCCTGGCCTGGTTGCGGCCGGCCCACGGGCGGCCGCGACGACGGGTGACTGACGCAGGGCGATCGACATCCGCACGAGGTCGCGGGGACCCTCGGGCGACGCGGCCGGGGCGCCGTCCGCCCCCGCCGACCGGATCACCCTGCCCTCCGGATCGGCGGCCCTCGCCCGCACCGCCACCGACACCATCGCCGCGTCGGCCTCGGCCTGCGCCTGGGCGGGTTCGGAGCCCGCGGCCACGGCGGCGTCGTAGGCGCGGGAGCGCACCTCGGAGTCGAAGTAGGGGTACAGGCCGAGCATGCCGTCGTGGATGTCGGACTCGCGCTGTGTCACCTTCAGTTCGGCCGGCGACCACCAGGCAATCCGCACCCCGCGGTCCGCATGGGCGGACACCGGTCGCAGCTCGCGCCACAGCGGCCCGAGCCGGCGGAACGTCGACCAGGTGCTCCAGCTGTCCCCGACGCGCTGGCAGGCCAGCGGGAGGCAGAAACCGACCGCGCTGATCTGCGCTCCGGCGGAGGCCAGCAACGGTGCCGCATCGCTGCTCAGATAGTCCAGATCGTGGCCGTTCCAGCGGGCGATGACGGCGGTGAACTTGGTCGTCAGATAGGCCAGGTTGAACAGATAGCCGGTCACGATGATCAGCAGCCCGGTGCGCAGCCAGCCGCGCACCTGGAGGGCCCAGCGCCCGCACATGAAGTTCATCGCGACGCCCGCGACGGTGAGCGCCAGCAGATACAGCACGATCATCTCGCGTATGAACGGCGTGCGCGCGTAGTACGTGTCGAAGTCGACCAGCCGCTCCACCGGCGCGTCGCCGAGCACGAACAGGGTGATCAGGGCGACGATCACCACGCCGTATCCGACAACGATCCGCCGGGTGGTGCGGCGGGTCTCCTCGGGCGGGCCGCCGCGCCAGTTGACGACGAGCACCAGACAGGACGCGCTGAATGCGCTGAGCAAGCAGTACACCAGGGGCGCCGAGACGTTCGTGAGGCCCGTGAGGCCGTTGACCTTCGCGATTGTCGGCGGTGCGGCGAAGAAGAACACCACCCCGGCCAGCGCGAGCAGCGCGCACACCGACCGCAGCAGCGGATCGCGCCAGGAACGGCTGAACGCGGGTGCCTTGACGGCGAGCGCCACCCCCATCGCGGCGGCCGGTATGTAGTAGCTGGAACCGTCCATGGTGTCGGTGTCTTCGCCCCTCAGCCCTGCGGCCCGCGATAGCCCAGCGAGGCCTCGATCCGCCCCGCGAGGTCGTCCCGCTGGACGGGGCCGCGCAGTGACGAACCGGCCAGCCACGTACGGCACTTGCTGGCCAGCAGCAGCCCGAAACTCTCGGCCTCCTTCTCGTCGGCGAGGTCGAAGTGCGTACGGGCCGCGACCTTCTGGACGGTCGCCTGCAGATCGGCGGTGTCGCTCAGTAAACGCGCGGCGACCACGGCGCCCTCCACATGGTGGCCGTGGTGCCCGGCGTTCATGTGCCACAGCTCGTGGCCCAGGATCACCAGCTGATGGTCGGGGACGGTGCGTTCCTCGATGACGACGAGGTCCTGGTCGGCCATGTCGAGCCAGAGACCGCTCGCCGTGCCGGGCGGGAAGGCGGACGTGCGGAACTGGACGGGACGACCACGGCGTCTGCTCATGCCGTCGCACAGCGCGGCGTAGAGGTCGGCCGGCGGCGCCGGCGCCGGGAGCGAGAGCTCCGCGACCAACTCGCCGCACAGGCGGCGCATTTCCTTTCCGATGCCCACGGTTCTCCCCCGGATCAGGACTCGGGCCGCTTGACGCTCTCGAGGAGCATGTCCAGCCACTCCGCGACCTTGTCGCGGTGCTGGTCGGTGGGCAGCTGGGCCGCCCGCCAGGCGATACCGCGGACGCCGTGGTCCTGCAGCAGCCGCTCCAGCGGGTCCTCGGCGGCGTCGGCCGCCTCGCGCTCGCGGTCGGCGAGCCGTTGGAGGAGCTCCTGCTCCGAGCGCTGGAGGGCGTTCGCGAGTGCCTCGGGGTCCTCGGCCGTGAGGAATCCGGCGTGCACCTTGAAGAAGCGCTGAATGGCGTCGCAGTGCTCCATGGTGGGGCGGCGGTCGCCATTGATGAGGGCACCCGCCTGCTGGCGCGACATGCCCGCGCCGTCGGCGATCTCCTGCTGGGTGTACTTGCGTCCGTTGGGCTTGAGCCGGGTGCGGCGCAGCAGGTCGAATCGCTGCAGGAAGCGCGCCTGGAGATCAGGCTCTCCCGCGGGCATGCCGCTCAGCAGGGCCTTCACCACCGGCTCCGGGACGCCGGACTCGACCGACAGGCGCGAGACGTCGAAGATCACCTCGTGCGGCGTGCCCAGCCGGTCGGCGAGGGCGGTGACACGGGCCACGACGGCCGGCAGCAGACCCGTCGCCGTGGCGCCCGGAACCTCGAAGCCATCCGTCACCGACAGGTCTCCTACGTCTCTCTCACATCGTTCTCATGGTTGTCCGGAACCATCCGGAGGTTAGCCGTTTTCTCGAACTCACATCCAGGTCTCGCCACAACTGTGGCGAGATTCGGCCGTCAACCGACGCCAAATGCCACGATAGTTGACACGGCTCGATCCGGGGCAGCAGGATCGGGGCGCCGCGTGAAGGCCGCAAGGGCAAGAGGGGTGACCTCCCGATGGCGTTTCAGGCAGGAGGGCAGCGGTCGCAGCCGCGGCCCGTCCCCGAGAGTCCGCAAGTACGGGCGTATCTGCAGGACTACGCCACGCTGCTGGAAGCCGTCCCCTTCCCGTCCGTCGTCTTCGACCACCGCTGGGACGTCGTCCTCGCCAACACCGCCTTCGAGACGCTCTTCCGCTCGGTCGCACCGCATCCGACGGCCATGCCGGGCGACAACTTCCTGCGGTTCGTGCTGTTCCACCCGGACGCGGGAACGATCCTCGGCGAGCACGAGTCGAGCTGGTGCCTGCCGATGCTGGCGCACTTCGCCGCGGCGGTGGAGCGGCACGCCCACGACCACGGACTGCAGTCCATCCGCCGGGACATCGCCCAGGACCCGATCATGGATGCCGCCTACCGGCAGGGCCTGCCGCACTGGATCCGCGCGGTCGGGACGGCCGCCGTGGAGCACGACGGGGCCGTGCGTCCGCTGCTGCACCCCGACCCGCGCTGGGGTACCGACTGCCGGGTGGTGGGGGAGACCCCCAAGACGCTTCAGGACATGGGGTACTCGCGGCTCACCCTGGTGCTGCGTGAGGCGCGCCGCCCGTCGCCCGCCCCGCGCCGTGCCCGGCGTACGGCGGGCCACCTCAGCGTGGTGCCCGCGTCCCGGGACTGAGACCTCTCCGGAGCCCCGGTCCCGTCGGCGTTCAGGTCGCCGACGGCGCCGGGGCTCACCCTTGTCGCCCGGGATCTCAGCTGACGACGCCTGCCGGGATGTGCCCTGGGACCTCAGCCGCCGACGACGAGTACGAGCGGAACACCGTCGCACGGAATCAGCCGCAGGCCCCGCCGGTCGACCGGCCCGCCCCGCTCCAGCACGGCCGCGAAGTCCGGCCCCTTGGTGAGCGAACCGGCCAGATGCGCCGGGTCGGCCGACGCCGCCACCCGCCCGCGCGCGTTGACCAGGTGGGCCGGCTCGGGCAGACCGCGCAGCAGCGGCAGCACGGCGGCTTCGAAGTGCCGCAGATACACGTCGGCGGCGGCCACGCCCGCGAACCGTCCCGCCATCTGCACGGGCGCCGACAGCGTGAGGCTGTACTCGTCGGAGCAGAGGTAGTCCACGTAGGGGCCCGCCACCGCGCGTCGTCCGGTGTCGCGGGGCAGCGCGAACCAGTCCCAGTGCGTGTAGTCGGAGTACGCCGAGTGCGCCGGATCGAGGTCGAGCAGCAGCGGTCGTACGTCGCCGTCCGAGCCGGTCTGCCACCACTCCAGCCACGCCGGTACGTCGCTCAGCAACCCGGGGGCGGCCACGAACCCCACACCGGACACCAACTCCTGCCGTGCGAGCCGCGCATGAAGTCCCGGGCGCAGCCGGGCCAGGTCCACGGTCGCGGGCTGCCGGCCCTGATCGGCCACCCGTGCGAGCAGCGCGGTCGTGTCGGCGCGGGTCTCCGTGACGGCGTCGAAGACCGCCTCAAGGGCGGAGCGGACCCGCGCCGTGACGACGGCCTCGGGCAGGGCGACCAGACCGGGGCTCCTGCTCATCGGCGCCCTCCCGCGCACATGGAACCGGAAGCCGGCGCGTTACAGGGCGAGGCGCAGCGCGATGAGGCGTGCCGTCGATTCCTGGACGCACCGCTCGGCCAGCTCCCTGGCCGAATCGTGGGCCCCATCCTGCACGGCGGAGATTACGGAGCGATGACGGTCCGCCACCTCTTCGCGATAGGCGTCGTCTCCGAGGACCAGACACAGCAGCGCCCCGATCTCCGTCTGCAGCGCCACCTGCTCCCGGGTGAGCCGGGCGGACTGCGCGGCGGCCGCCAGCTCCACATGGAACCGGCCGTACACCCGGCTGCGCGCCGCCGCGTCCCCGGCCGCCGCGAACTGGTCCAGGGTGCGGCGCAGTTGCTGGAGGTCGTCCGGTTCGGTGCGCTGGGCGGCGAGCCGGGCGGCGGCACCGGAGACGGCCGCCCAGTGGTCGCCCAGGTCGCGCAGCTCCTCCGTGCTCCAGCCGGCCAGCCGCGCCTTGATCCGCTCCTCGGCCGGGTCGGCGGGCAGCGAGACGAAGCTGCCGCCGCCGCGCCCTCGCCGGGTGGTGACGAGACCCTGCTGGCGCAGCGCCATGAGCGCCTCCCGCAGGGTCACAGTGGACACGCCGAGCTGACCCGCCAGCTCGCTCTCGCCCGGAAGCTGCTCCCCGTCGGCGAGCAGTCCGAGCTCGATGGCGTCTCCGAGCCGGCGGACGACCGTCTCGACGCGTGCCCGGGTGTCCACCGGTGTGAACACGGCTCTCCGGGCTCCGCCGCCTTTGTTGTGCTTCACGGCCACCACCTTGTGCGTTGACTCAACCTTTACCTAAAAGGGGTCTTGAGCTTTGAACTATGACTTCATATCTTTTCATCCAACGTAAGAGTGCACCAGAAAGGTTCCCGTCCATGGAGGGAAGCGCCATCCGGCTGCAGGGGCTGCGGAAGGAGTTCGGTGGCACCACCGCCGTGGCCGGGGTCGACCTGCAGATAGCCGACGGGGAGTTCTTCTCGATGCTCGGCCCGTCCGGCTCCGGCAAGACGACCGTCCTGCGCATGATCGCGGGCTTCGAGAGCCCCACCTGCGGAACCGTCGAGCTGGCCGGCCAGGAGGTCACCGGACTCGCGCCCTTCGAACGCGACGTGCACACCGTCTTCCAGGACTACGCGCTCTTCCCGCACATGACGGTCGAACAGAACGTCACTTACGGCCTCAAGGTCCGCAGGGTGCCCAAGGTCGAACGGCTCGACCGGGCCCGCAAGGCCCTCGCCGACGTACGCCTCGACGGCTTCGGCAAGCGGCGGCCGAGCCAGCTCTCCGGCGGTCAGCGGCAACGGGTCGCACTCGCCCGCGCCCTCGTCGGCCGCCCCCGCGTGCTGCTGCTCGACGAGCCGCTCGGCGCCCTCGACCTCAAGCTGCGCGAGCAGATGCAGGTCGAACTCAAGGCGCTCCAGCGGGAGGTCGGCATCACGTTCGTGTTCGTCACCCACGACCAGGAGGAGGCCCTGACCATGAGCGACCGCATCGCCGTCTTCAACCAGGGCCGCATCGAACAGGTCGGCACCCCCGCCGAGATCTACGAGCGCCCCGCGACCGCGTTCGTCGCATCCTTCGTGGGCACCTCGAACCTGCTTCAGGGCGGGGCGGCCGAGCAGGTCGTCGGCACCGCGGGCACGTACAGCATCAGGCCCGAGAAGATCCGGGTCCTCAAGGAGTCCGCCATCGCGGACGAGCCGGAGCACTCCACCGCCACCGGCACCGTCGCCGAAGTGGTCTATCTGGGAGACGCCACCCGTTTCCTCGTGGATCTCGACGCGGGCGGCCGCCTCACCGCGCTCCAGCAGAACCTGGAGACCTCCTCCGAGGACGTCGCCGCCTTCCGTGGCAGCCGGGTGCGCCTCGAGTGGCACCGCCGCCATGCCGTCCAGGTCCCCGACGCCCGCTGACCCCCACGCCAGGCCCACCCTCACATATGGAGAATGTCGTGCGTCTCACCCCAACGCTCAAGGCTCCTTCTGTTTCGTCCGCCTCCCGGGCGCCTCGGCCGGTGACGAGAGCACGATCGTGCTCAGCCCTTCGGGCCTCCGCGCTCCCCCACTCTCGGCTCCGGCGCGCCTCTGCGGCTCTCGCCGCCGCCGTCGCGGTGCTGCTCGCGGCCACCGCCTGTGGCTCGTCCGGCTCGGGCGGCTCGTCCTCGTCCGCGGGCCTCAACCCGCCGGACATGAAGGCGCAGTCGAAGCTCGGCAAGACCGAGGGACAGGTCAACCTCATCGCCTGGGCCGGTTATGTCGAGGACGGCTCCAACGACCCCAAGGTCGACTGGGTCAGCGACTTCGAGAAGCAAACAGGCTGTCAGGTCCACTCCAAGGTCGCGGCGAGCTCCGACGAGATGGTCAAGCTGATGAAGACCGGCGAGTACGACGCCGTCTCCGCCTCCGGCGACGCCTCCCTGCGCCTCATAGCCTCCGGTGACGCGGCCCCCGTCAACACCGATCTCGTGCCGAACTACAAGGACGTCTTCAGCGATCTGAAGCTGCAGGCGTGGAACTCCGTCAAGGGCAAGGCGTACGGCATCCCGCACGGCCGCGGCGCCAACCTGCTCATGTACAACACGGAGAAGGTCAAGCCCGCGCCGACCTCCTGGTCCGCGGTCTTCGACGACGCCTCGAAGTACAAGGGCCACGTCACCGCGTACGACTCGCCGATCTACATCGCCGACGCGGCGCTCTACCTGAAGGCCACCAAGCCCGAGCTGAAGATCAAGGACCCGTACGCGCTCGACCAGAAGCAGTTCGACGCGGCGGTCGCCCTGCTGAAGAAGCAGAACGCGGACGTCGGCGAGTACTGGAGCGACTACCTCAAGGAGATCTCCGCCTTCAAGAGCGGCGACTCCGTCGTCGGCACCACCTGGCAGGTCATCGCCAACCTCGCGCAGAGCGAGGGCGCCAAGGTGAAGGCCTTCGTGCCCAAGGAGGGTTCGACCGGCTGGTCCGACACCTGGATGCTCTCGTCCAAGGCCAAGCACCCCAACTGCGCCTACAAGTGGATGGACTGGATCATCTCGCCGAAGGCCAACGCCCAGGTCGCCGAGTACTTCGGTGAGGCCCCGGCCAACGCCGAGGCGTGCGACCAGACCAGCGACAAGAACTTCTGCACCACCTACCACGCGGCCGACACGGCCTACTGGAAGAACATCGCCTTCTGGAACACGCCCATCGAGCAGTGCCTCGACGGCCGTACGGACGTCAAGTGCGTGCCGTACGCCAAGTGGGTCCAGGCCTGGACCGAGATCAAGGGCTGAGGCACGACGATGACCGCCACCCTGCCTGCCGCCGGACGGACCCCCGTCCGGCGGCTCGCCGGGCTGCTGCACCGCCGCCGGCGGCTGCGGCTGTCCCTGCTGCTGACCGCCCCCCTGCTGTGGCTCGCCGTGCTGTATCTCGGCTCGCTCGGCATCCTGTTCGCCTCCGCGTTCTGGACGACGGACTCCTTCACCTCCGAGGTGGTGAAGGTCTGGTCGACGGACAACTTCCACGCGCTGCTCACCACACCTGTCTTCCGCCAGGTGATCCTGCGGAGCATCGGCGTGGCCCTCGCGGTCACCGCCCTGTGCGCGGTGATCGCCTTCCCGCTCGCCTTCTACACCGCGCGGATCGCCCGGCCCCGGTGGCGCCCGCTGCTGGTGGTCGCGATCCTCACCCCGCTGTGGGCGAGCTACCTGGTCAAGGTGTACGCGTGGCGGCTGATCCTGTCCGAGGGCGGGCTCGCCGACTGGATGCTGAAGCCGTTCGGCCTGAGCGGCCCGGGCTTCGGCCTCCCGGCGACGGTCATCACGCTCACGTACCTGTGGCTGCCGTACATGATCCTGCCGATCCACACGGCGCTGGAGCAGCTGCCCACGGGCCTCCTGGACGCCTCCGCGGACCTCGGGGCGCGGCCCGGCCGTACCTTCCGCTCGGTCGTGCTGCCCATGGTGCTGCCGTCCGTCGCCGCCGGCTCCGTGTTCACCTTCTCGCTCAGCCTCGGCGACTACATCACCGTGCAGATCGTCGGCGGCAAGACCCAGCTGATCGGCAACCTGGTCTACTCCAACATCGAACTCAACCTGCCCATGGCTGCGGCGCTGGGCACGGTTCCGGTGGTGGTCATCGTGCTGTACCTGCTGGCGATGCGCCGAACGGGCGCGCTCAGCAGCCTCTAGAAGAGGTCCCTCGACATGCAACTGTCCCGCTCCGCGCGCATCGCGCTGCGCATCGCCGCCGGGCTCGGCTTCGCGGTGATCTACGTCCCGCTCGCGCTCGTCCTGGTCAACTCCTTCAACCCCGACCGCAGCGCGAGCTGGCCACCGCCCGGCTGGACCTTCCACTGGTGGTCGGTGGCCTGGGAGAACGCGGGGGCCCGCAGTGCTCTGTGGGTCTCGGTGAAGGCGGGCCTAGGCGCCACGGCGATCGCGCTGGTGCTCGGCACGCTGATCGCGTTCGCGGTGGCCCGGCACCGCTTCTTCGGACGTGACGCCATCTCCTTCGTGGTCGTCCTGCCGATCGCACTGCCCGGCATCGTCACCGGCATCGCGCTCAACTCGGCGTTCGGCACGGTCCTTCAGCCGCTCGGGGTCGGCCTCGGCCTGTTCACCGTGATCGTCGGACACGCCACGTTCTGCATCGTCGTCGTGTTCAACAACGTGGTGGCCCGACTGCGCCGCACCTCGGGCACCTACGAGGAGGCGGCGATGGACCTGGGTGCCGACACGTTCCGGGCCTTCGTCGACGTCACGTTCCCGCTGGTGCGCTCGGCGCTGTTCGCGGGCGCGCTGCTCGCCTTCGCGCTGTCCTTCGACGAGATCGTGGTGACGACGTTCACGGCCGGGCCCGGCATCGAGACCCTGCCCATCTGGATCTTCAACAACATGACGCGGCCTCAGCAGGCCCCGGTCGTCAACGTGGTTGCGGCGGTGCTCGTCCTGCTGTCGGTGATCCCGATCTACATCGCCCAGCGGCTGTCGGCGGACACGGCGACGGAGAGCAGGATCTGACGGTCCGTCGGCGGTGCGCCCGCTGCCGGAGGCGCCCGCCGCTCGGCAAGCGGGACCACTCTGCCGCTCTAGCCCCGAGGCACGGCAAGCTCACGGCCCCGGTAGAAGGTGTCCTCCTCCTGCAGCACATAGGGTGCCATGGCATCGCGTCGGCGTGCCTCGTCGTCGGAGGACCGCCAGGCGTCACAGGACTTCTGCGAGTCCCAGAAGGACACACCCATGATCTCCTGCCCGTCCTCGGACCAGTAGGCGAAGGCGCGGCTCATCCCGTCGGGGTGCGTGTCCGGACGCCAGGCCCTCTCGAATTCCTCCAAAGCGCCCGGCTTGATGCGGCGCGTGGTGATCCAGACGTACTGCTCCTCCATCCTGGCCTCCTTCGATGCGACCGCCCGATGAAGGTCTCTGCCACCACCGTAGGAGCCGAGAGCGGGTTCCGCCTGCGATGGCCGCCACTGCAGCTGCCTCGACAGTCCGGCAACCAGGGAACTCCGGGGCCCAGGGGCCGCCGAGCATCGACCGCCGGGCCATTACGCAAGCATCTTGCATTTCTTGCGCTACTCTTGCGCGCATGACGCGACGACTTGCTGAAGTGGCGAAGAAGGTCGGGGTCAGCGAGGCCACGGTCAGCCGGGTGCTCAACGGCAAGCCCGGAGTCTCCGAAGCCACCCGGCAGGCGGTGCTCTCCGCCCTCGACGTCCTCGGTTACGAGCGGCCCACACAGCTGCGCGGCGAGCGGGCGCGCCTTGTGGGGCTCGTCCTCCCGGAGCTGCAGAACCCGATCTTCCCGGCCTTCGCCGAGGTGATCGGCGGTGCGCTCGCGCAGCTCGGACTGACCCCGGTGCTGTGCACCCAGACCAAGGGCGGCGTCTCCGAGGCGGACTATGTGGCGCTGCTGTTGCAACAGCAGGTCTCCGGCGTCGTCTTCGCCGGCGGCCTGTACGCGCAGGCCGACGCGCCGCACGACCACTACCGGCAGCTGGCGGACCGCAACATCCCGGTGGTGCTCGTCAACGCGGCCATCGAGCACCTCGGCTTCCCGGGCGTCTCCTGCGACGACGCCGTGGCGGTCGAGCAGGCCTGGCGGCACCTCGCCTCCCTCGGCCACGAACGGATCGGGCTGGTGCTCGGACCCGGCGACCACATGCCTTCGGCTCGCAAACTCGCGGCGGCGCGGGCGATCGCCGGGGAGCTGCCGGACGAGTTCGTCGCCCGGGCCATCTTCTCGATCGAGGGCGGTCACGCGGCGGCGTCCAAGCTCATCGACCGAGGGGTCACCGGGTTCATCTGCGCCAGCGACCCGCTCGCGCTGGGGGTGGTTCGGGCCGCCCGCCGCAGGGGACTTCACGTCCCGTCGCAGATATCGGTCGTGGGCTACGACGACTCGGCGCTGATGAACTGCACGGAACCGCCCCTCACTACCGTCCGGCAGCCCATCGAGTCGATGGGGAAAGCCGCCGTCGAGTTGCTCAACGCCCAGCTCGTCGGCAGCTCCGTACCCGCCGACGAGCTGCTGTTCGAGCCCGAACTGGTGGTCCGGGAGTCGACCGCGCAAGCGCCTCGTCTCTGAGTCCACTCTGCTGTCAAATAATTTCGGATCCTGCGCGACATCTTGCGTGTCACCGTAGTCGGTGCTTGAGTGTGCGGCGCCCACCGCTCCTGCCCAAAGGGGTCCACCGCGGCCCCCTGGACGACCGGGGTCACCTGCCGCAGGACACGGCGGCCTGGCTGCGCGCCTGAGTCCGCCTCCCCGCACCGCGCTATCCCCGTACCCCCACCACGAAGGGATCAGCACATGCACGGTCACACCACCAGATCTGTCAGGCGTATGCCAGCAATCGGGGCGGTCGTCGCCCTCGCCGCCGGCATGCTCGTCACCCTCGGCGCACCCGCCGCCCACGCCGCGGGCGCCACCCTGCCCTTCACCTCGGTCGAGGCCGAGTCCGCCACCTCCACCGGTACCAGGATCGGCCCGGACTACACCCAGGGCGCCCTCGCCTCCGAGGCCTCCGGACGGCAGGCCGTACGACTGAACGGGGGCCAGCGCGTCGAGTTCACCGTGCCGCGCGCGGCCAACGCGGTGAACGTCGCCTACAGCGTCCCCGACGGCCAGTCCGGCACGCTGAACGTGTACGTCAACGGCACCAGGCTGTCGAAGACCCTGGCGGTCACCTCCAAGTACTCGTACGTCGACACCGGTTGGATCCCCGGCTCGAAGACCCACCACTTCTACGACAACGCCCGGCTGTTGCTCGGGCAGAACGTCCAGGCGGGCGACAAGATCGCCTTCGAGTCGACGGGTACGCAGGTCACGGTCGATGTCGCCGACTTCGAGCAGGTCGCGGCGACCGCCTCCCAGCCGGCCGGATCGGTCTCCGTCACCTCCAAGGGCGCCGACCCCAGCGGCCAGGGCGACTCCACCCAGGCGTTCCGGGACGCCATCGCCGCCGCCCAAGGGGGAGTGGTCTGGATCCCGCCGGGCGACTACCGGCTCACGTCGTCGCTCAGCGGAGTGCAGAACGTGACCCTCCAGGGAGCCGGCAGCTGGTACTCCGTCCTGCACACCTCCCGCTTCATCGACCAGTCCGGCTCCTCGGGCAACGTCCACATCAAGGACTTCGCGGTCATCGGCGAGGTCACCGAGCGGGTCGACTCCAGCCCCGACAACTTCGTCAACGGCTCACTCGGGCCGAACTCGAGCGTCTCCGGCATGTGGATCCAGCACCTCAAGGTCGGCCTCTGGCTGACCGGCAACAACGACAACCTGATCGTCGAGAACAACCGCATCCTCGACACCACCGCCGACGGACTCAACCTCAACGGCAACGCCAAGGGCGTCCGCGTCCGCAACAACTTCCTCCGCAACCAGGGCGACGACTCGCTCGCCATGTGGTCGCTGTACTCGCCGGACACCAACAGCAGCTTCGAGAACAACACCATCTCGCAGCCCAACCTCGCCAACGGCATCGCGATCTACGGCGGCACCGACCTCGCGGTCAGGAACAACCTGATCTCCGACACCAACGCGCTCGGCAGCGGTATCGCCATCTCCAACCAGAAGTTCCTCGACCCCTTCTCCCCACTGGCCGGCACGATCACGGTCGACGGCAACACGCTCGTCCGTACGGGTGCCATGAACCCGAACTGGAACCACCCCATGAGCGCGCTGCGCGTCGACTCCTACGACAGCGCCATCAACGCCACCGTCAACATCACCAACACGACGATCACCGACAGTCCTTACAGCGCTTTCGAGTTCGTCTCCGGCGGCGGGCAGGGCTATCCGGTCAGGAACGTCACCGTGGACAGCGCGACCGTGCGCAACACCGGCACGGTGGTCGTGCAGGCCGAGGCCCAGGGCGCCGCCACCTTCCGCAACGTGACCGCCACCGGCGTGGGTTCAGCGGGCATCTACAACTGCCCCTACCCTTCCGGCTCCGGCGCCTTCACGCTCACCGACGGCGGCGGCAACTCCGGCTGGAACAGCACCTGGTCGGACTGCTCGACCTGGCCACAGCCAGGGCAGGGCAACCCGCCTCCGGACCCGAATCGCAACCTCGCCAAGGGGCAGCCCGCCACCGCGACCGGCTCGCAGGACGTCTACACCCCCGGCAAGGCGGTCGACGGGGACGCGAACAGCTACTGGGAGTCCACCAACAACGCCTTCCCGCAGTCCTGGACGGTGGACCTGGGATCGACGCAGGCCGTCCGCCGCCTGGTGCTGAAGCTGCCGCCGTCCTCCGCCTGGGGCGCGCGCACCCAGACCATCACGGTGCTGGGCAGCACCGACGGCGGGAACTACTCGACGGTGGTCGGCTCGCAGGGCTACCGCTTCGACCCGGCGACCGGCAACACGGTCACCGTCGCCCTGCCCGGCAGCACCAGCCTGCGCTATCTGAGGCTGACCGTCAGCGCCAACACCGGCTGGCCTGCAGGCCAGTTCAGCGAGGTGGAGGCGTACCCGACTTCATGACCGCCGTGGCCCCGCGCTTCGCCGCCTGGATCTGCTCGTACACATGGGTCCGCAACTCGGCGAAGCGCGGGGCCACCCGGGTGTGCAACTGGTCGCGCTCCTTCGGGAGGTCGACCGTCAGCTGCTCCTGGACGACGGTGGGGGAGGCGGACAGGACCACGACCCGTTCGCCCAAGTAGACGGCCTCGTAGATGTCGTGCGTCACGAACAGGACCGTGATCCCCCGCTCCCTCCACAGCCCTCGCACGAGGTCCTCCAGATCGGCGCGTGTCGGCGCGTCGACCGCCGCGAACGGCTCGTCCATCAGCAGCACAGGGGGCTCGTACGCCAGCGCGCGGGCGATCGCCACCCGCTGCTGCATACCGCCGGACAACTGCCACGGATACGCGCCGGCCGCGTCCGCGAGACCGACCGACGCCAGCGCGTCCGCGACCAGTTCGCGGCGTCGCGCCCTGCTCAGACCCTTCTGCGTCAGCGGGAGTCCGACGTTCTCGCCGACCCGCATCACGTTGTTGGTCTGGGCGATCATCAGCGAAATCACGTTCGAGAACCCGAACTGGAACTGGCCGCTGACCACGCCCGGCACGATCGCCGCGTCGCCCTGAGCGGTCGTCAGGGACAGCTTGAGTCCGTGCTTGGCGTAGATGCCCTTCCGCTGACCCAGGTAGACGGGCACGACATCGACGACGGGGATGACCCCGACCTCGACCGTGGTGGTCCCGCCGGACGACGAGCTCTTGTTGGTTGTGCCGGACCCGCCGGACGAGCCACAGGCCGTCACGGTGACGAGGAAGGCTTCGGCCGTGAGGCCGGCGAGCAGACGACGCATGGCTCTCCCTGTGCAGACGACGGTGTTGCGACAGGCAGCGCGGTGGTGCTCGGATGCGCTCAGCGGGACGGTAGAGCCGGCCGTCCGACGGGGTCAGTGGTTTGGCTGACGATGTTGATAGTTATCGTCACAGGTCGAGCACGAGCCGCTTGCCCCGGCATCGGGACACGCAGATCATCATCGTCTCTCCGGCCGCCCGCTCCTCATCGGTGAGCACCGAGTCCCGGTGGTCCGGTGTGCCCTCGAGCACATCCGTCTCGCAGGTGCCGCAGGTGCCCTCGGTGCAGGAGTAGAGCACCTCGACACCGGCAGCGCGCACGGTGTCCAGGACGGAGACGTCCGGCGCGACGGTGAGGGTACGGCCGCTGAGCGCCAGCTCGACCTCGAACTCGGTGTTCTCGCCGTTCTCCTGCTCCCTGGGCTGGAAGCGCTCCACGTGCAGCGCACCGGACGGGCAGCGCTCCTCCACCGCGTCCAGGAGCGGGCCGGGACCGCAGCAGTAGACGAGCGTGCCGTCGGGGACGTCGTCGAGCACCGGGGCGAGGTCCAGCAGCCCGCTCTCGTCCTGCGGGGCGACGGTGACCCGGTCCCCGTACCGCGTCAACTCCTCGGTGAACGCCATGGAGTTGCGGGTCCGACCGCCGTACAGCAGCGTCCAGTCGGCGCCCGCCGCCTCGGCCGCGGCGAGCATCGGCAGGATGGGGGTGATGCCGATGCCGCCGGCGACGAAGCGGTAGCGGGGCGAGGAGTGCAGAGCGAAATGGTTGCGCGGCCCTCGCACCCGGACCTTGTCGCCCTGGCGCACCTGTTCGTGCACACGGGCCGATCCACCGCGCCCGTCGGGCTCGCGGAGAACGGCGATCCGCCACGCCTGCCGGTCGGCGGGGTCGCCGCACAGCGAGTACTGCCGCTCCAGGCCGGCCCCGAGCACGACGTCGATGTGGGCGCCCGGCTCCCAGGCCGGGAGCTGGTCGCCCAGCGGGTGCCGCAGCATGAGGGCAAGCACGCCGTCGGCCACCGACTCCCGGCGGTCGACGACGAGTTCGGCTTCGTACGCGGTCATGAAGTGGTTCCTTGCAGCTGGTGCCCATCGGGGTGGGCGAGCATCCACTCCCACATCTGAACCGGGTCCTGCGCGGAGTGCTCGGCACCGCAGTGGCAGGTGCCGTGCAGGACGTCCGTGCCCGGAAGCCAGTCGATGCGGTAGATCTCGCCGGTCGGGCCGGTCACTGGACCTTCTCCATCGGCTTGTCGCCCTCCTCGACCAGGCGGGCGAGGATACGGCGGGCGGCGAGGCCGCCGGTGTCGATGTTGATGCTCAGCTCCTGGTAGCCGGCCCGCTCGGTGCCGAGCGTCCTCTGTAGCAGGTTGAGCGCGTCGACGTCCTGCATGACGACCGTGTGGTTGAAGTCCCGCAGGAACGTGGTGACCTCGTCGTCGTCCTTGGCGAAGTCCCGGGAGACCGCCCAGAAGTCGTACACCTTGCCGTCCGTGGACGGGGTGATCGCATAGGTGAAGTTCCCCCCTGATCTTGGACAGCGGATGCTTACGCTGCGGGGGTGAAGTCTTGCTGCAGCCTGGCTCGGGTTTCGAGTGGGGTGAGGTACC
>NZ_JBVHHL010000052.1:0-54838 GCF_055561075.1 Streptomyces sp. NPDC022910 | reverse complement strand
AACCTCGACGAGTCGATGCGCGACGAGATCATGGACGTGCTCGAACGCATGTGGAAGGAGCACGGACTGACCTTCATCATGGTCACCCACGACTCGTCGATCGCGAAGAAGGCCCCGCGGCTCGCCACCATCCGCAAGGGCCGGATCACCGTCAAGGAGAACGCCGCCCCATAGGGCGCTGGCCTTCCGCGGGCGAAATGGCTGTCAGGATCAGGGCGGGCGCCCAGTAGGGCGCCCGCCCTGACGGCGTTGCAGACCGGGCCGAGAAGCTGCTTTTGATCTCGTTGTCCTCCTCGACCTGCCAGCGGCCACCGGCCCGGGCGATGATCTGCGGAACCGTGGTACCGAGGCCCCGGCCTCATTCGCGCACCGCCAGAAGATCTGGATCAGCAGCCGAGCCACGATCGGAACGGTGTCGGGGGAGGGTACGGCGGGCTTCGGGGGGCGGCCCGTGGTGATGGACGTGGCAGCCACGGGACTACTCTCGCCGACGCGGGTAGCTTGTGACGCGTCGGCATGGTTGCGTGCGCTCGCCACTCTTCCCTCAAAACTTCTGGAAGACCTTTGAGTGCTCCCCTCGCTCGCCGATTCAGAGGAGAGTCAGAAGCTCCCCCGCTCGGTCAGCGGGACGGGATCCGGGACGGCGTGGGTGGCCAGGACGAGGTCGACCAACGCCTTGGCGGCGGCGGACGGGCGGCGTTCCGTGGAGGTGACGAGGGAGACCTCGAAGCGGGGGGCGGGCTGCACCGGGCGCAGCGCAAGGGCGTCGGCGCGGGAGCCGGAGGTCAGCGAGGCGCTGAGAAAGGCGCAGCCGAATCCGGCGCGGACCAGGTCTACGGCCGTGGGGATGTCGGTCACCTCCACGGCGATCTCCCGCCGCAGGCCGGTACGGGTGAACAGGCGGTCGACGCTGGCCCGGGTGCCCCACCCGGCGGCAGGCGAAACACACACCTGCCGCCACCAGCGTGAGTCCGACGAGTTGGTGGTGCTCACCGCCGGCCGCCAAAACCGCGAGGCGGCTGAGCGAGGTGGGTCAGGACGTGCTGGTCGTCAGCTGCCCTGTGGCGCTGCCCGCGAGCCACTGCGGCCAGGACGCGTTGTAGTCCGTATACCCGTTGTCCCCCGGGGACTTGCCGCGCGGAGACCCGGAGATGGTGACCGGGTCGCCCTGTTCGACGTAGTTGTAGAACCACTCGGCATTGGCATAGGACAGGTGGACGCAGCCGTGCGAGCCGTAGGAATGTCCCGGGTCCGGGTCGCCGGTGGAGTAATGGACGTAAGTGCCCGACGTGGTGAGGTGCACGTCCCAAGGCAGCGTCAGATCATAGTAGTCGGGGCTGTTCGGGTTACAGCTGATGCCGACGCTGCAGGACGTCATCCGCACCGCGCGTTCCTTGTCGATCACCGCCATGGTGCCGTCCCAGGAGGGCCAGCTCGGGCTGCCGGCGTCGATGGGCATGGTGTGCACCAGCTTGCCGTTGCGGTAGACCTTCATGGTGTGGCTCGGGGCGTTCACCTGAGTCTCGACATCCGCCCCGATGGTGAAGCTGTGGTCGTAGTCGTGCGCGCCGTAGCGGCCGTTCCCGTCGCCGACCCCCTTCAACTCGGCGTTGAGCGTCACCTTGGTGCCCGACGGCCAGAACGCCTTGGGCCGGAAGTCGACCCGGGTGCTGCTGAACCAGTGCCAGGCACCGGTGACCGGTGTGGAGGTGGTCACCTTCAGGTGTCGCTCGATCGCGGCGCGGGCGGAGGTAGCCACGGGGTCGCTGAATTCGATGGAGATCGGCATGGCCACTCCGACGGTGGCGCCCGGCTCGGGGACGATCGTGTTGAGCAGCATCGGCGGGCCGGACGGTCGCGTAGGGGAGGGGCTCGCACTCGCGCCGACCGTCGCGGACGGGTGCGTCGCGGCCGTGGCGCTGTCTCCGCAGGCGCTGAGCCCTGACATCAGCATGCCGACGACTCCGGCGACGCCGACCGTCCTCCTCATTCGCTTGATGCTTTTGCTCCGCTCAGGTCGCTTCATACTTGTGGAAACGCTTGTACTCCACAGGCTGTTTCAGGGCGTGAGTAAGAAGCAGGGATGGAAGTCATATGTTTGCTGAGTTCCGATCCCGGCGGACCCGCACGGGCACGCGGCAGGGGCCCGCGCCGTCCGCATGGCAAGCGGCGCGGTTCGCCGACCGGTTGACGAAGCCGCAGACGATGCTTCCAGTTCTGCCTCGCCGCCAAGTCCCGTCACGAAGCCGGCCATGTGCACCTTTCACAGAATCAAGCCCGAGTACGCGCAGAAGTGGCCCGAGATCTCAAGGGAGTTCGTGGAAGCCACCGGCGCTGAGCCCGCTCCTCATACGCCTCGCCGCGGGGGCGAGTGGTGGACTGCGGCGATGGCGGCCGCGACTGCTCGTCGTCCGGCTGCTGAGACACGGGTCGGCGGATCCGTGGCCGCCTAATATAGTGAACTAACAGTACAGAAATATGAGCATGCTCAGGGACGGGAATGCATGAGCGGGGCCCAGGGGGCGAAGGAGAGCAGACGGAGCGGAGCCGCCGTTGAGTCCTCCGGCAAGCGCGGGCCCCTGCTCTCGCCCGTCGCCGGCACGTTCGGCGGGAGCCACGGCAGCGCCACGCTCGTCGTTGCCCTGACCCCGTTCGCATACGCCCTCGGGTCGCTCCCTCTGCCGCCGCTCGGCGACATCCCGGAGAACCGGGCGCTCGTGGAGGTCAGGCCCATGAGGACTGAGAGGCGAGGAACATGCCGAAGCAAGACCCAGCCGTCCAGGGCCACCGAAGCTTCAGCCTCCCGGACACCCGCAGCCCGCGGAAGAACGTCCGGGCACGCGTCAGCAGCCGCTGCCTGGTCTTCAGCTTCACCGGCGGTGCCATGGCGACGGCCCCGTCCGGCATCGTGAACGGCACGCACGAACGGAAAGGCCTCTGCCTGCTGGGAGCGCCCCTGGACCTTATGGCCCTGCTCGTCTCGGCGTACTCCCTCCGGCGTCCCCCTCCGGGTCGTACGGGAGCTCCCCCCGCATGCAGGTCCGCCGCCTCCGCTCGGGAACGGGCCGAAGGCGCGGGGAGGGTGGCGGTATGACGGCCACACCGGCTCGGGCCGGCCTCGCACGGCCGGCGAGTCGCGGTTCGCGCCGGCACGGTGCGAACACCCAGTGGGCGGGCAGCGGGCTGGCCCTCCTGGTCGCCGCGACGTACTTCATGGAGAACCTCGACGGCACCATCATCGCGACCGCCGCGCCCCGCATGGCGCACAGTTTCCACACCAGCGCCGACAGCATCGGCGTGGTCATGACCGTCTATCTGGTCGCCCTGGCAGTCGGCATTCCAGCGAGCGGCTGGCTCGCCGAGCGATGGGGACCCCGGAGCGTCTTCGCCCTGGCCATCACGGTCTTCACCGTCGCCTCCGTGCTGTGCGCCCTCAGCGACAGCCTGCCCCTGCTCACAGGCGTGCGTGTCCTGCAAGGACTGGGCGGCGCCATGATGGTGCCCGTCGGCCGACTCATCGTCCTGCGCACCACCGACCGCAAGGACCTGGCCACGGCGATCGCCTACCTCACCTGGCCCGCGATGCTCGCACCCGTGCTCGCGCCGGTCCTGGGCGGCCTCTTCGTCACCTACGCCTCCTGGCGATGGATCTTCCTGGTCAACCTGCCGCTCGGTGTCGCCTGCCTGATCGCGGAACTGCGGATGGTCGCCACGACACAACCCGCCGAAGAGAAGGCGCCCCTGGACTGGCCGGGTTTCCTGCTGACCGGCACGGGCCTTGCGACGCTGGTCCTCGGCATGGAGGAAGTCGGCGGCGGAGGCGGCCTCGCTCGCCCCCTGGTGGCGCTCGCCGTCTCAGCAGCGCTGCTCGCGGTGTCGGTGCGCCACCTGCGCCGCGCCGCGCGCCCCCTCCTGGACCTCAGGAGCCTTCAGGTGCGCACCTACCGGGCGTCCACGCTCGACGGCTCGCTCTACCGGACGATGGTCAGCGCGGCCCCGTTCCTCCTCCCTCTCATGTTCCAGGACGCGTACCGCTGGTCACCACTGCGGACGGGCCTCATGGTCATCGCGGTCTTCATCGGTAACGTCGGCATCAAGCCCGCCACCACGCCCCTCATGCGCCGCTTCGGTTTCCGCCCGGTGATCCTGGTCAGCACGGTCGGACTCGCGGTGAGCTTCGCGGGCTGCGCGGCTCTGTCGTCCGGCACACCGCTGTGGGTGACGGCGCTGATCCTGCTGGCGAGCGGCATCTTCCGGTCGACCGGGTTCTCGGCGTACAACACCCTGCAGTTCGCCGATGTCGGCCCGGACATCCTGCCCGCCGCCAACACCCTGGCCGCGACGGCGCAGCAACTGGCCGCGGGCCTCGGAGTCGCCGTCACCGCGCTCGTCCTGCGCGGAGCGCAGGCCCTGCCCGGCGCCACCGGGCACAGCACCGAACCGTACCGCGTGACCTGGCTGGTGCTGGTGCTCATCACCTGCCTGTCCGGATGGCAGACCTTCAAGCTCCCTCCCGACGCGGGCTCCGCGGCCCGTCCGTCGGCGAGGGTGGTGTCCACATCGGCCGCGCCCAGGGTTTCTTCGGCGGACGTCGGGCGAACGAAACCCGACAGCGACTCGGAGAGTCGGCCTTGACGACGGACAGCAACGAGTGGTCTCCGGGTTCTGCGGGCCGGATCAGGACGGCTCCCTCCTGGGCGGTGACGGTCGTCGCGCGCCCCCGGCCACGTGCGGCCGTGTGGATGTCCGGGGCAGGCGTCGCACTCTTGGCGCTCGTCGGGGCAAGCGCGCCCAACACCAACACGCTCAGGGCGCCGATCACCTTGTTCCGACTGCCTGCCATGCCTGGCACCGTCTCCGAGGTGGTCACGTCCGCGGCCATCGTGCTGTCGTGTCTTGGTTCACTGCGCATGCTCAAGGCGCACAGTCGGGGCTGGAGTCCGAACCCCCGGCTTCTGTTCCGCGCCGGCGCGCTGGCGGCGCTCGTCGTCGCCAATCTCACTCCGGTCGGTTCCTCGGACACGGCCAGTTATGCCGCATACGGCCGTATAACCGCGCTCGGCGCTGATCCGTATGTGATGACCCCCGCCCAATTGGGAGGCGCCTACGCCCATCTGGTGGGCGCCGCGTGGCGGAACACGGCATCCGTGTACGGGCCGGTCGCGACGTGGTGGCAGGCCGTTGCAGCGTTTGTCGGCGGCGATCGGCCGTGGCTGACGATCTGGGTGCTCATGCTCGCGAATGCGGCCGCGTTCGTGGGCACCGGCTACCTGCTGATGCGCACCGCCGACGATCCGGTCCGGGCCGGCCTGCTGTGGATCGCCAACCCGCTCCTGATCGGTGTGCTGGTCGCGGGCGGGCATCTGGACACCCTCGTCGCCTGCCTGGCCGTCTGCGCGGTCCACTGCGCCCTCCGGGCTGCCCGACGGCACCACGATCTGGCGGTCGGAGTGCTGGTGGGCCTGGCGTGCGGTGTCAAGATCAGTGCTGCCCTGCTCGGCGTGGGACTGGCCTGGCCGTGGCTGCGTGCAGGCCTCTGGCGCCAGGCTGCCCGGCTGACGTGCGCGGCCACGCTGATGCCGGCCGTCCTCTACGGTGTCTACGGCCTGCACGCCCTTGTCCCGCTCTCGGCGGCCTCACACATGGTCTCGACACCCTCGATGTGGGCAGTGTTCGACCACTTCGGTACCGCGTTCCTGGGCCGTCGTGCGACCGCCACCGCTTCCGGTGTTCTGTGGCCCGTCCTGATGCTCGCACTGGCTTGGATACTCCACCGCCGCGTTCCGGCGGACACGCCCGCCGTCGTCGCCGTACCGTTCGCGCTCGCTTTCGCCTGGGTCCTCTCGGCGCCGTGGTCGATGCCCTGGTACACAGCTCTCGCCTGGGCACTGGCCGCCTTGTTCCGCCTAGGCCGCCTCACCCAGTACCTCGTCGTGACCACCGCCGTCCTGGCTTTGTTCCACAGCAACGGCGGTCACGGCTGGACATGGTGACGACTCCGTGGTTCCGGTGAACGGCACGAACGTGGCCTTCTGCGGTGGCCCCGGACACGACCTGCTGGACCACGACTTCGGCACCGTCTACAACGCCCGCCGCCAGTGGTGATGCGTGCGTGCGGTGGCGGGCCGGGGGAGCGGGCGGTTGCCGGGGCCGTGCTCGTCGGCCCCGTCTCCGGCTGACTGGTGGGTGGTTCGAGGGAGCGTGCACACCGCAGCATGATCAACCCACTCGTCGAACGATCGCGGCCAACGCACGAGGCACGTCGCCGATGTCCGGCCCGAGCTGGACATCAGGGTGTCCGAACGTGCTGGTGCAACTGCTGGAGGGCTGCGCCTACTCTCGCACGCGGAAGCGGAGCATCGTGACGGCGCCAGACTGGGTGTTGCTGAAAGGTTCCAGGTCGATCCTGTCGAGGCTTGGGGGCGAGAAGCGGACACCGTCGCCGAGTAGCACCGGTAGGACATACACCAGGATCTCGTCGACGAGCCCGCGCTGCAGGCACTGGGCGGCCACGTCAGCACCGAGGATCTCCAGGTTCTTGCCGCCCGCGGCGCTGCGTGCCGTGGCAACGGCTTCCTCAAGGTCACAGGTGAGGAACGTGACGGTAGGGTCCGGCTCGTCGGGAGGCTCGTGGGTGAGGACGAACTGTGCTCCCCCGTCGTAGGCGGTGTCCTGGTCGGCCATACGCTTGGCGACCTCGTACGTGCCCCGGCCGACGAGCATGGCGCCCGTGGCCGCCATAACCTCCGGGAACGCATCCGCAGTCAGGTACTCGAAGATCCAGTCCATCGCGTGGCCACGACCGGCGATGAACCCGTCCAGCGACATCGCCCTGTTCACGACCACTTTGCCGGTGCCGATGCTCACATCACTCATGCGTCTTCTCCAAGGATTCTGGAGGCCCGAGGTCGAATCATAGTTCGGCCGGTGGGGAGGGCGACGGCGGGAGTTGTATGCGTATCTGCGGTGGCCCAACGCTAACAACCGGCATCCGGATGTGCTGGTCGCGCAGCGTCGGGAACGTGCCCGGTTACGGAGTGAACGACACGTGGGGTCGTCCCCAGTCCCGGGCTGCGTGACCAACCCGGTGATCGTTTGTGGTCACCGCCTAGTACTGCAACCGCACTCATGGAATCAGCGCAGGTCAGCGTAGGCGTCTGGGCATTTCGGAGCTGACAGTCCATCGGATGAAGATGCCGTTGACCTGCCAGTTCGCGATCGGTCCCGGCGCGGCGACTATCACCGTGCACCGTCGGATCGCCACCGCCCGAAAAGCGCCGCACTGCGCCTGACCTGCGGTGACGCGACAGGTGCGGTTGCAGTACTAGCCGACGTGAGAGTTCAGGAACTCGAGCGTACGGTTCCAAGCCAGCTGCGCGGACGCAGCATGGTACGTCTCACGGCCGTCGTTGAAGAATGCGTGGCCCGCCGGGTAGAGGTGGAATGTCGGTACGATGCCGGCCTGCTGCTCGATCGCGGTGCGCAGCTGCTCCAGCGACTCCAGCGGGACGGTCGTGTCCAACTCGCCGTAGTGCCCGAGCACTTCGGCCTTGAGCCCGGAGAAGTCCGGCAACGCGCCCGGGATGACCCCGTAGAAGGGCACCGCCGCCACCACCCGCGGATCACGGGCGGCGAGGGCGAGGACGAAGCCGCCTCCCATGCAGAAGCCGGCCGTGCCCACACCGGCGCTGGTGACCTCCTCCTGCGAGAGCAGGAAGTCCACGGCCCCGGACAGCAACTGCGCGCCGAGCTCGGTGGGGAGCTCGGACATCATGCGGTGCGCCTCGGCGGCGTCGTGGGCCACCCGTCCCCCGTACAGGTCCGGAGCGAGGGCCACGAACCCGGCCTCGGCGAACCGATCGGTGATGTCGGCTATGTGGTCGGTCAGTCCCCACCACTCCTGGATGACGATGATGCCGGGCCCGCGGCCGGACGGCGGAAGGGCCAGATGGCCATGGGCGATCTGGCCCGCGCTGGGGAAAGTGACGTTCTGACGGGCGGGGATCGATGACACGGCGCGTGGCTCCTGGATGTCGAGGACGTGGTGGTCCAACACTGTGCTCAACGTGCCAACCATCTCAGAAAATCCCAGGAGTAACATTGGTCACACATCTCCCGGAACGGCCAGTCCATCGGCTGTCGCCCTGGCTCTGCACGAGGTGGCATGACCGAGCGATGCGCGGACAGGAGCCTGGCGGCTCGTGAGGAGAATGCCGAGCCGGTGGCGGCGTCAACGGGCCGGTGGTGTCAGTGGGCCGCCCACGCCTCCACCGCTGTGGACACCGGCGTCCCCGTCCGCGCCGACTCCTCGATCGCCATCGCCAGCAGATGGTCCTGGCAGCCCTCGGCCAGCGGATACGGTTCCGGGCCCGCGCCCCGTACCCATGCGCCCGTACGGCACAGCAGATCCATCACGGCGAGGTCGTCCTCGGACAGGCTCGCGCCCAGATACTGGTTGCGCCACACCACCCGTCCGTCGAACGAGATGTGGTGCACCTCGGCGCCCTCCAGGTTGAGATCCGTGCCGGTGCGGCGCCGCATCAGAGGAGACTTGACGGGCGTGCGCGGATCGGCCATCCGCACCACGGTGTCGTCCACGATCTCGCCGAGTGAGCCGCGCACCACTACGCGGCGGCCCCGCAGCGGTTCCACCACTGATTGTCCGTGAAGTCGTACAGGCCCGTGCGGGCCCCGCCGAAGTCGAGGAAAGCAAGGGTGGTGACGGAGTCCCCGGGCGTCAGGTCGTCCGACCAGCCGCGGGGGGACAGCGGGTCGGCGAGCGGGGCGGTGAAGGCCCGGGCCGTAACCGTCGCGGGCCCGGAACCGACGTCCAGCGTGTGCCGGATCAGCGACATCGCGTGGTACATGTGCGTCGAGGACACCTGGACCGACGTGACCTCGCCGATCAGGCCCTCCCTCACGAGCGCGATGCGAGCGGCGTGGCCCGGCATCAGCGGGTACTGCTCGGCGACTTGGACGCGCGCACCGCCGCCGACGCGCGTCGCGGCCCCAACGGCGCCCCACAACTCCCGCAGCCCGACGACGTCGGGTGCCGGCGGTGTTTCGGCGAGGACCGGTGCGAGCTCGACCAGTTCTCGTACGACCTCGGGGTGGCGTCCCAGGGCACGGAGGCGACCACGAACTCCGGTGCAGTGCCGCTCAGTTCGCCGACAGACCGGAAAGCGGGCACCCCCCACGCCGCCTCGACCTGCGCGGCCCGTGCTGCCGAGCGTGTTACCACACCGGCCCATGCCAGCCGTTGCGGCAACGCCCGCGCCAGCCGTGCGAGGAACGCGGCGCGCCAGCCACTGCACACGATGCCGAAACGTACGGGTGCTGCGCTCACGTGTCCACTCCTTAGGGGTCCTTGCACCGGGCCGGGGAGGCCGACTGCGGGCCTACATGAGACCATCGCGGCTGTCGGCTCCGCCGCCCAGTGGAACGCGGCGATCGGCTCCGCTTACGCCGGCGGCGCCGCCTTTGGGATGAGACCGTGCGCCCCATCGACGATGCGGCCGAGGCAGTAGCCTGCGGGCCCGCCATGGCCCACTCCGCGTCGTCATCCCCAAGGGTATGTGCGCACCTGCTGCGGCAGTCCGCGGCTGCTGCGGAAGACACAGACACGTCGACTGACGTGCGGATCGTTGTGAGAGAGGCTGTACGTGCGGATTCTGGACGAGCTGCAGCGCTCGGTCGTGTTGGTGGCCCCTGACCTGGTCGGAGATGTCGTCGAGGCGCTCAAGGAGATCACCGGCCGCCCGGTGAAGGGCTACGCCGGGGTGTCCTTTGGCAGCGGGGAGGATCACCTCGCCGCGGAGACTCCCGTTGTCTATGTCGGCCCTGACGTTCCCGAATCGCTGCGCCTGAAGAGGCTGAGCTGGTTCCACAGCACCAACGCCGGGGTCGACGCGTTGCTGCGCCGCAGGTCCTGGCCGCCCGAAGTGCTCCTCACCCGCACCGTGGGACGCATGGGGGAGCGGATCGGTCAGTACGTACTGGCCTGGATCCTCGCGGAATGTCAGACGGTGCCGGTCTTCCTCGAGCAGCACCGGCGCACCGAGTGGCAGCGCGTGCCGTCCGAGCTCGTCGCAGGCCAGACGGCGCTGATCTACGGTGCAGGACGCATGGGAGCGCGGGTCGCAGCGATGCTGAGCGGCTGCGGGATCCACACGGTGGGCGTGAGCCGCACGGCGCGTACCGCTGTCCCCGGCTTCGACGAGACGGTGACCACCGACGCGGCCGACGCCCTGCTCGGCGGGGCCCGCTGGGTCGTCTCCACGCTGCCGCTGACCGCCGAGACGGAGAACTTCTTCGACGCCGACAGGTTCGACGCCATGCGCGGCGCCACGTTCATCAACGCCGGTCGCGGCGCCAACGTCGACCTCGCCGCCCTCGCCCACGCGATCGACACGGGCGCGGTGCGCACCGCCGTACTCGACGTGCTGCGTGAAGAGCCGCCCGGATTCGACCACCTGGTGTGGAGGCTGCCTCGCACCGTGGTCACCTCCCACTCCGCGGGCATCACCGGGCCGGACGACGTGACCACTGATTTCGCCGTCTGCTGGGAGGCGTTGAGCAAGGGGCGCCTTCCCGAGCTCGCCGTGGTTCCTGCGCAGGGCTACTGACCAGCGACCAACGGCTGCCGCCGGCTCGACGATCCTCGAGGGACGCCGGCTCGGTGGCCGAGCCGGCGTCGAGCGCAGGCTGCGCCGTGTCAGACGGTGTCCAACTCGGCGATCTCCTCGTCCGTCAGCTTCAGCTCGGCAGCCGCCGCCGAGTCGCGGATGGTCTCCGGCCGGCTCGCGCCGGGAATCGGAACGACGACCGGCGACTTGGCGAGCATCCAGGCCAGGCAGACCTGCTGCGGGCTGACCCCGTGAGCCTCGGCGACCCGCGCGAACGGTGCGTAGGCCGAGCCGAGTTCGCGCGCACGGGAGATGCCCCCCAGAGGGCTCCACGGCAGGAACGCGATGCCGAGCTCGTCACACAGCTGAAGCTCGGGCTCGCTGGAGCGGAAGGCCGGCGAGAACTGGTTCTGGACGGAGACCAGGCGGCCGCCGAGGATCTCGCCCGCCTGCCGGATCTGGTCCGGGTTGGCGTTGGAGATGCCGGCCAGGCGGATCTTGCCCTCGTCGAGGAGTTCCCGCACCGCACCGACCGACTCCGCATAGGGGACCTTGGGATCGGGACGGTGGAACTGGTAGAGCCCGATGGCCTCCACGCCAAGGCGGCGCAGGGAGGCTTCACAGGCCTCCTTGATGTGCTTGGGGGAGCCGTCCAGCGTCCAGCTGCCGTCTCCGGGACGCAGGTGGCCGCCCTTCGTGGCGACGAGGACATCCCCACCCAGCGCGTGGGAGGCGAGAGCCTTGGCGATCAGCGTTTCGTTGTGACCGACTTCACCGGCGTCCCGGTGGTATGCATCGGCGGTGTCGATCAGCGTCACACCGGCGTCGAGCGCGGCGTGAATGGTGGCGAGGGAACGTGCCTCCGCCGGGCGGCCCTCGATCGACATGGGCATGGCGCCCAGGCCGATCGCGCTGACCTCGATGTCACCGATGCGGCGAGTGTGCATGGGCTCGAGACCTCTTTCGAATGTCACGCGGGTTCGCGCGGAACTGGTGCCGGCCGACACCTGCGGTAGGGTCCCGCGGCGATTCGGCACAACCCAGCGTCGTCGAGCCACAGCCAGGGGTCCAATAGAAGAAAGCGAACGCATTCAGCAGCGAGTCATCTGAATGGGGCGACCTTCACAATGCTCACTGATTGCAGCGCGAGCCGGATCGCGCGCAACGGCCATGCCGCTGGGCGAGCTCCGACTCCGGACGTCTCGAGGCAACGCGGGTACGCTCATGGCTGCGGGTCGGGCGCTGCTGTCGGCCAGGGTCTCCCGCACCACGGTCGCCGCGCGTTCCGCATCCTCCCGCGAGACGTCGAGGTGGAACACGCACCGTCCGCGAGTGGACGTGCGGCGAGTGCGCCACCGTGCACGACCGCGACCACAACGCAGCACGCAACGTCCTCTTCGAAGGACGCCGTATCGTCACCGCCGGACGGGTGGAGACGCTAAACGCCTGTGGAGTGCCGCTAAGACGGGCCACGTGCCCGCACAGCGCGTTGAAGCAGGAAGCCCCCGGAAGGGTCAGACGATCCAGGCCGGAACCCCTGGACATTAGGCCAGGGAATACGTCAAGGGACAGCTGATGCGGGCGGGTTGGCACCGGGTGTGTGCCCCAGGTGCGCTGAGAGGGTCTTCGCCGCCTCGCTCACCACGGCGCCGAAGAACGGCTCGGATTCGTCGGTCAACCGGCTCATCGGGACATTGACACTGAGACTCGCGATCGGCTCGCCCGCCTCACCCATGACGGCCGCCGCGACCGATCCGACGTCGGACCGCCATTCCCCCCTGTTCGTCGCGTAGCCGTGCGCTCGGATCCGGTCCAGCTCGGCGAGCAACCGGTCGGGATCGGTGATGGTCGTGTCGGTGTAACGCGAAAGCCCCTCGGCGAGCAGCCGATCGACCACCTCGGCAGAGCTGTTCGCCAGCACCGCCTTGCCGTTGGCGGACGCGTGGAAGGGCAGGGAATGCCCCAGGGACATGCTGGTGCGCACCGGCTTGGACGTCTCCAGTCGCTCGATGAGCACCATCCTGTTTCCCTCCGGAACCGTGAGGTGGATCGTCTCGTCGGTGCGCCGGCGCAACTCCTCCATCACGGGAACGGCTGCGTTGCGCAGGCCGAGGTCGCCGCTGGCATGCCGGCCCACATCCAGTGCCTTGGTGGTCAGGGCCCAGCGTGTGATCTCACCTCCCGCAGGACGGATCCACCCCGCCTCGTCCAGCGTGCGCAGTGCGCGTTGCACAGAACTCTTAGGCATCCCCAGAACCCGTGACAGCTCGCCGACGCCGATCGGCTGCCGCGTCGCGACCTCCTCCAGCACACGCAGAGCGTTGAGGACGTTCCGCATCCATTGACTCCTCTCTGACTCGTCCCTAACATCACCGTACCTTTTTACGGCACAGTGTGCCACGTCACGGCACAAGCGAAATTGGGTGATTGTCAGTGACCACGCGCAGTGGACGGCATTTCCTCCAGATCCCCGGCCCCACCAACGTTCCCGACCGAGTGCTGCGGGCCATTGCACAGCCCACAATCGACCATCGTGGGCCGGAGTTCGCCGAGTTGGCACTGGACCTCCTGCCGCGCCTGAAGCCGGTGTTCGGCACAAGTGGCCCCGTCATCGTCTACCCCTCCTCCGGAACCGGTGCCTGGGAAGCGGCGCTGGTCAACACCCTCAGCCCGGGTGACCGTGTACTGGCCTTCGAGACCGGGCACTTCGCCACGCTCTGGCACGAGATGGCCGAACGCCTCGGGCTGGAAGTCGACTTCGTCCCCGGGGACTGGCGGCGCGGCGCGGACCCCGAGGCCGTCGCCGAACGGCTGGCGGCGGACACGGCGCACTCCATCGCGGCCGTGATGGTGGTCCACAACGAGACCTCCACCGGCGTCACCAGCCGTGTGCCGGATATCAGGGCTGCCATCGACGAGGCGGGCCACCCCGCTCTGCTCCTGGTCGACACCATCTCCTCGCTGGGCTCGATCGACTACCGCCACGAGGAGTGGGGCGTCGACGTCACCGTCAGCTGCTCGCAGAAGGGCCTGATGCTGCCGCCGGGACTGGGCTTCAACGCGGTGAGCGAGAAGGCACTGGCCGCCTCCGCGACGGCGCGGCTTCCGCGGTCGTACTGGGACTGGGCACCCATCCTCGAGGCGAACAGGCAGGGCTTCTTTCCCTACACGCCTGCCACCAACTTGCTCTACGGCCTGCGGGAAGCCCTGCTCATGCTCGAGGAGGAGGGGCTGCCCGACGTCTTCGCACGCCATGCCCGCCACGCGGCGGCCACCCGGGCCGCCGTCAACGGCTGGGGCCTGGAGGTGCTGTGTGCCGACGAGCGGGAGTACTCGGGATCCCTGACCGCCGTGCTGCTGGGCGAGGAGCACGATGCGGACAAGGTGCGCCGGATCATCCTGGACCGCTTCGACATGTCCCTGGGGACCGGCCTGGGCAGGCTCGCCGGACGGGTCTTCCGGATCGGACACCTCGGACACTTCAACGACCTGACCCTGGCCGCAACTCTCGCCGGCGTCCACATGGGGTTGCAACTGGCAGGAGTGGACATCAACCCTGCCGGCTTGGGTGCAGCACTGGACCTGCTGAGCTCCGAGTGAACAGCGTCGAGCAACGATCGTGAGAAGGAGGCGGACAGTGACCGCGGTCAGCAGTTCCAGTCCCACCGGCGAACACGTTGCCGCTCAGGACCTCGCGGACAGGCTCCGGCGCGAACTCGACGGCGAGGTCGCCTTCGACGACTACACCCGGCACCTGTTCGCCCGGGACGCGAGCATGTACGCGATCACCCCGACCGGCGTGGTGTTCCCTCGCCACGCCGAAGATGTGGCGGCGGCGGTGGCGGCGGCCGCCGAACAGGGCGTCCCCGTCACCGCACGGGGGGCCGGCACCAGCCTCGCCGGCCAGACCGTCGGGCCCGGCCTGGTGCTGGACCTGTCCCGGCACATGAACCGCATCCATGAGATCGACGCCGGCAACCGTACCGCCCTGGTCGACGTGGGCGTGGTGCAGGACCAGCTCAACCGGGCCGCCGCCCCACTGGGGTTGATGTTCGGCCCCGACACCTCGACCAGCAACCGCGCCACGATCGGCGGCATGATCGGGAACAACTCGGCGGGCAGCGGGTCGGTCCGCTACGGGATGACCATCGATCACGTACGCGAGCTCGACGTGGTGCTCAGCGACGCGAGCCTCGCCCACCTGGCGCCGGTGAGCGAGGCCGAGCGGGAGCGCCGGGCGAAGGCGGCCACCCTCGAAGGCGCCATCCACCGGCGACTGCCCGAGATACTGAACGAGAACGCATCGGCGATCGCCGAGGGGTTCCCGAAGTTCTGGCGGCGGGCCGGCGGCTACCGGCTGGACCGGCTCGCCGGGGACGGACCGTTCGACCCGGCCAAGTTCGTCGTGGGCTCGGAGGGCACCCTCGTGGTCGCCACCCAGGCTCTGGTCGACCTCGTGCCCAAACCGCTCAGCACGGTGATCGCCGTCGGCCACTTCGTCTCCACGCCCGCCGCCATCGCGGCCACCGATGACGCGCTCTCCTGCGATCCGGCCGCCGTCGAGCTGATGGACCGCACGATCCTGGAACTGTCCCGGCAGAAGATCGAGTACGCCTCACTCGGCTCGATCCTGGAAGGCGACCCCGGGGCGCTGCTCTTCGTCACCTTCACCGGGGACGACGAGCAGGTGCTGGTCGGGCAGTTGGAGCGGCTGACCGCGCTGTGGCGGCGCCACGGCCACGGCTACCACACGCTGAAGGCCGTCACGGCCGGCCAGCAGGGGGCCCTCCTCAAGGTACGCAAGTCCAGCCTGGGCCTGCTGATGGCCGCGAGCGTGGGCTCACGCCGTCCGCTGGCCTTCATCGAGGACACCGCGGTCGATCCCGCGCACCTCGCCGAGTACACCCGGCGCTTCAAGGCGATCCTGGACCGGCACGATCTGACGGCCGGGTTCTACGGGCACTGCTCGGTGGGCTGCCTGCACATCCGCCCGTTCCTCGATCTCACCGATCCGGCCCAGGTGCACACGATGCGCTCCGTCGCACGGCAGATCAAGGACCTGGTCACGGAGTACGGTGGCGTCAACTCCAGCGAGCACGGCGACGGGCTGGCCAGAAGCGAGTTCAACCGGGAACTCTTCGGTGACGACCTCTACGAAACCATGCGCCAGGTCAAGCGTGTCTTCGATCCGGACAACCGGTTGAACCCGGGCAAGATCGTGGACGCCCCGTCGATGACAGACAACCTGCGGGACCCCGCGTTGCCGCCGGCACCCCCGTTGCGGACGCGGCTGTCCTTCGACGTGGTCGGAGGCATGCGCAGTGCCGCGGACCGGTGCATGAACATCGGCCTCTGCCGCAAGAGCGCCACCGGCACCATGTGCCCCTCCTACATGGCCACCCGCCAGGAGGAGCACTCCACCCGTGGCCGGGCCAACGCGCTGGTCAAGGCTCTGTCGGAGCCCGATCCCCGGGCGGCGCTCGGCGACGAACGGCTGCACGAGATCCTGGACCTCTGTCTCGGGTGCAAGGCGTGCAAGAGCGAGTGCCCCCTCGGCGTGGACATGGCCGCACTCAAGACCGAGACGCTGTCACACCACCATGACCTGCACGGAACACCGCTGCGGTCCCGGATCTTCGGTGCGATCCGGTCACTGAACCGCCTCGGCTCGGCGACCGCGCCGCTGTCCAACCTGCCGGGACGGATACGGCCGGTGCGCCAACTCATGGACCGGCTGATCGGTATCGCTCCGGCCAGGCCGCTGCCGAGGTTCGAGCGAGCCAACCTGCTGCGCTGGTTCCGCCGCCGCAGGAGCCGCGGACACGCCGTCACTCAGGGAACGGTCGTCTTCCTCGCCGACTCCTTCACCACGTTCACCGAGCCGGGCATCGGCCAGGCGGCGATCGAACTGTTGGAACGGGCGGGCTGGCAGGTTCAGTTGAAGGCCGACGGCTGTTGCGGCAGGTCAAGCCTGTCCAAGGGGCTGGTCGACGACGCCCGGCGCAAGGCCCGTAAGCTCGCCCACACGCTCAGCTCCCGCGGGGAGCCGGGCTCACCGATCGTGGGCTGCGAACCGTCCTGCCTGATGACCTTGCGGGACGAGCACCTGGCGCTGCTGCCCGACGACGTGGCGGTCAAGGACGTCGCGGGCCGGGTCAGGCAGGTGGAAGAGCTGCTGGTGGAGGCCATCGACGAAGGCCGGCTGCGGCTGCGTGCTGATTCGTGGCTCGCCGGGCGCACGTTGCTTTACCACGGTCACTGTCATCAGAAGGCCGAAGTGGGCACCGCCGCGACCATCGCGCTGCTGGGCCGGATCCCCGGCGCGACGGTCGACGAACTCGACGCCGGGTGCTGCGGTATGGCCGGATCCTTCGGCTTCGAGACCGAGCACTACGAGATGTCGATGACCGTGGGTGACGACCGCCTTTTCCCCGCCGTCAGGGCGGCCTCGGAGGACACCGTCGTGGTGGCGACCGGGGTGTCCTGCCGGCAGCAGATCTCCCATGGCGGCGGACGCCGTGCCCTCCACCCCGTGGAACTCGTTCGCTCCGCCCTGCATCCCTGACAGACCGGCAGTCCCGGCTCACTGCGCCCCCGCGGAGAAATCGCCGGGCGGCAAACACACCCCGAAAGGAGAGGACGCAACTCGCCCCACGAGTCTCTCGTGCAGTCAGCGCGCTGAGGCATCCGGTAGTTCGCACCTACAAGGAGGTAGGTCGTTGGTCACGCAGACATCCTGGTTCCGGCGCCGATCCGACGTGAGACGATGGACGAGGATCCTTCCAGTCATCGTCTTCATCTACATCATCTGCTACATAGACCGGACGAACATCAGCTTCGCCCTGCCTCACCTGCAGATGAGCATGCACCTTTCCGGGGCCCAACAGGGCTTCGCGAGCGGCGTGTTCTTCTGGGGGTATCTGCTCCTCCAGGTGCCCGGCGGATACATGGCCGAGCGGTGGAGCGCCAAGCGATGGATCGCGATCCTGATGGTGCTGTGGAGTGCGGCCGCGGTGGCCTCAGGACTGACGCACAACTTCACCGAACTCGTCATCACCCGCTTCCTGCTCGGGGTGGCCGAGGGCGGCGTGCAGCCCGCACTGATGGCCTCCATCCGGTCGTGGTTCCCGTTCGCCGAACGCAGCCGGGCCTACGCGATCTTCAAGTTGTACACGCCGATCGCGGCCATCGTGGCCGCGCCGTTCTCCGGTGTCATTCTCACGTACCTGGACTGGCGCTGGATGTTCATCATCCAGGGCGGCGGCCCGCTCGTGCTCGGGCTCGTCGTATGGCTCGTGATCATGCGGGACACGCCGGCGAAGGCCGAGTGGTTGTCGGCCACCGAACGCCACCACATCGAGCAGTCCCGCGCGGCGGAGGGCGAACCGCTCCAACACCGCGGGACTTTCAAGGCAGCGTTCGGCAGCCCGATCGTGTGGCTGTTCGCCCTCATCTACACCCTGACCCAACTGGGTCTGCTCGGACTCTCGATGTGGCTGCCGAGCGTGCTCAAGACGGCCTTCCACACCGACATGAAGGTCGGCCTCGTCGCGATGCTGCCCCAGGTCGCCGCCGGCCTGGCGATCGTTCTCATCGGCAGGTCCGCGGACCGCCACGGCAGGCACACCACCCACATGTTCGCAGTCCTCGGCGTCGGAGCCGTGGTCCTCGCCGGGGCGGGCCTGATCTCCGCACAGCAGAAGTGGCTCGTGCTGGGAGCGATGATCCTCGGCACCGGCGCGTCGATCGCCTGGTACGGACCGTTCTGGGCCACCGTCACCAAGCTCACGCCGGTGGCGGCCGCGGGCGCCGGCATCGGCATCATCAACGGCGTCGGTAACCTCGGCGGCTTCTTCGGGCCCTACATCGGGGGATGGCTCAAGGACATCAGCGGAGGATACGCCCTCACCCAGGTGTTCTTCGGCGCGGTCTTCGCGGTGGCGGCGCTGCTCGTCCTGACGTTGCGCAAGAGGCTGCGCGAGGCGACGACCGCACCGCCAGTGGACACCGGAACCGCGGAAACGGAGGGATCAGCCGCTGCCAGGCCTGCCTGACAGTTCCTCTCGCCCCGCTCCTGTGGGCCAGGCGGCCGGGAGCCGGGCCGTCCGGCCCACAGACACGACAAGGGCGGGAACCGGCTTCGACAACAGTCATGGGACAACAACGGCCCGCAGAGGCCGGCAAGGGAGATGCGCGGTGCGGTTGGTCAGGTATCGCAAGGCGGAGCACACCGGGCACGGTGCGCTGATGGGCGAGTACATCCACGCCGTGGGCGACAGCCCGCTCGGCAGCTCACGGCCCGGACCCAGGATCGCTGCGGTCGACGAGGTCGAGCTCCTGGCGCCCTGCGATCCGCGCACCATCGTGTGCGCGGGAAGCAACTACGCGGGACAGATAGCGGAGAAGCAGCGTCCCTGGCCGACCCAGCCACCCCTGTTCCTGAAAGCACCCAATGCCGTGGTCGGCCCCGGCTCAGCGGTGATCCACCCGGCCGAACTGCGGAGGCTGGAGTACGAGGGAGAACTCGCCGTTGTGATCGGCCGCAGCGCCCGGGACGTCTCCGCGGCGTCGTTCGCCGACTACGTACTCGGCTACACCTGTGCCAACGACATCACCGCGCACGACTGGCGCGCGGACGGGCAGTGGACCAGGGCCAAGAGCGCCGACACCTTCTGCCCGCTCGGGCCATGGATCGAGACGGACGTGGCCGACCCCCAAGCGCTACGACTGCGCACTCTCGTCAACGGCCGTACGGTCCAGGACGGCTCCACCGCCGACATGGTCTTCGGCGTGGGCGAACTGCTCGCCTTCGTCACCCGCTGGATCACCCTGCAGCCGGGCGACGTACTGCTCACCGGCAGCCCCGCAGGCGTGGGCCCACTGGTCCCCGGGGACCGGGTCGAGGTCCGGATCGAGGGCGTGGGGACCCTGTCCAATCCGGTGGCCGGCACGGAACCGCTGGACGCGCCGGGCACGACGTGAGCGTTTCACCGGGGCGATCGCCGGCGCGAGACCAAAGGCGCCGATAGGGCGGTGCGGCAGGCGTTGCACCGCCCTCGGCGGAGGGCATGCCGTGGACGAGCCCGGCTCGCCCTGCACGCAGTTTGTGCGCGGCAGCCGCGTTGTGGCTTTGATGGGCGGAGATCGCGAAGTATCCGGCCGGGACCAGCACCAAGAGCGAGGCGGCGATCCCGCGGCGCACCCGGCCCGGCGCGCCCGAGGGTCACCGGCACCTCACCTGTCCGGGGTCCGACTGGCGCTGGGTCGGTACGTCCACCGCACGCACCGCATGATCCGCTTCGGCCGGGTGACGATCGGCCCGGCGGGCGCGGAGCCACTGGATGGCGGGGGGCAGCAGTCCGACGGCGGCGACCGCGGCGATGGCGGGGGCCAGGTACGCCGAGCCTTGTCGCCCGCTCTCGCCCAGGGCGTACCCGGCCAGCACCAGCGACTGCGACCAGAGGAGTCCGGCCACGGCCTGCCACAGGATGAAGGAGGCCGTCGGCATGCCCAGCAGCCCGGCTGCCGGATGGACCAGGGTGCGCACCACCGGCACGAACCGTCCCAGCATCACCGCCCGCCGGGGCCCGTAGCGCATGAACAGCGCCTCAGCTCGCTTCATGGGGGCCTGGCCACGGCCCTTCAGTCCACGCAGCCGCATCGACCTGCCGCCGCGCTGCCCCAGCCAGAACCCCGTCTGCGCCCCGGCGAGCGAGCCCACGCCCGCGCACACAAGCACCAACGGCAGCGACAACCGGGCCGCACCCAGCGGGCTCAGCGAGCACGCCAGTCCGGCCGGCAGGAGCAGTGTGTCTCCGGGCAGGAAGACGCCGAGGGCCGGGAGCCCCGTCTCGGCGAAGACCACGACCAGTACCGCCCAGGCGCCGAATCTCGCCAGCATCGCGTGTGGATCCAGTGTCGCTGCGACGGTCACGGAACCTGGTGCCATTGACGGGTCTCCCCCCTCTTTGCGCTCCTGCGCTCGCATCAAATTTTACATCTTGTAGTAGATGATGTTTTACGCCATGTAGTAGCTTCGCGGTCGGTACCGCCCCGGCCGGGCGCGGCCGGGGTCGCCGCCGCCGCGGAGGCCACCGTCTCGCTGGGCGTCGCCGTCCCGCCGGCCTACGTCTGTACCGAGGTCCCGGCCCGCATCACCGCCGTCACCCACTGCCTGGACGGAGAGAGGCGATGACCCCGGCCCGCACGCACGTCTTGGTCAGTCCTGGACGGCCATCTCCCCGAGCAGGGACCAGTCGTCCTGTTCCAGTTCGGCGTTGAGGATCTGCGGTGTGTGGGCCAGGTATGGCGGCAGGGTCTGTTGCGCGGCCTTGAAGTGGGCGGACTGGAGACTGTTCAATGCTGCGGTGGCCGGCGGCGGTGACCCGTACGACGGGGCGAGGGTGATCGCGGAGCATTTCGACAGCGTGTCGGTGTGCTTCAGCAAGGGGTTGGGGGCACCGGTGGGCTCGGTGTTGCTCGGTTCCCGGGAATTCGTCGGTGAGGCCCGGCGGTGGAGGAAGGTTCTGGGCGGCGGCTTGCGGCAGGCGGGAGTACTGGCGGCGGCCGCGTCGTACGCGCTGGACCACCACGTCGAGCGGTTGGCCGAGGATCATGCGAACCACTCCGCTGACACGGGCGGCGGAGTGTAAGCGGGATCACCGTCGTGGTGGGTGGTCGGCGCCTATCGTCGGCGGCATGAAGCACAATGCTCTCGTCGGAGGTGGCCGGTCATGATGCGCGCCGTGTGGAACGGCACCGTGCTCGCGGAGGCCGAACGGACCGTCGTGGTGGAGGATAACCACTACTTTCCGCCCGAGTCGCTGCACCGCGAGTACTTCACCGACAGCCGGGCCAGCTCGCTGTGTTTCTGGAAGGGGCTGGCCCGCTACTACACGGTGACCGCTGGCGGGCAGACCAACGTGAACGCCGCCTGGTACTACCCGCACCCGAGCCCGCTGGCCCGGAAGATCAAGAATCACGTCGCCTTCTGGAACGGCGTCGTGGTTGAGGAAGTCGCCCCGCGGGTGAGCCGGTGACCGCCGAGCGCAGTCTGCGGATCGCGGCCTGGGCCGCCGGTGTGGGCGGGTCGCTGGCCGCCGCCTACCTGGGGCTGGTGACCGGTGCCGTCCCGGTCGATGTCGGTGTTGGCCGCCGGACACGGCCGCTGGGCCCGCAGACGGTCGACATCGCGGCCCCTCAGGAGATCGTGTTCGACGTGGTGGCCCGGCCGTATCTGGGCCGCACGCCGCGGGCGATGCAAGAGAAGCTGAACGTGCTGGAGCGCGGCAGTGACATGGTGCTGGCCGAGCACTACACACCGATCGCCGGCAGGCGGCTGAAAGCCGTGACGGTGGAGACGGTGCGCTTCACCCGGCCCGAACGCATCGACTTCCGGCTGGTGCGCGGCCCGGTGCCGCACGTGACGGAGTCCTTCGTACTGAGCGACACATCGGCGGGGACGCTGCTGGTGTACGAGGGCGAACTGGGCGCCGACCTGTGGCGGCTCGGCCAGTGGTGGGGCACGGCGGTGGCGGCCCGCTGGGAGGCCACGGTCGCTGCCTCGCTCGCCTCGGTCAAGGCCGAGGCCGAACGCCGCGCCGCATCGCGCCGGTGACCGCGCGGCCGGTTCGGTGAGCGCGCTTACAGTTCCCGTCGCCTCGGCGGCCGTAGCGTCAGGCGCATGATCTTCCGTCTCGTCCTCGGCACGGTCTACACGGCGATGGCCGTCGGCCAGCTCACCTCGATCACGGACATGCCGACGGGTCTCGGCGCGTACGGTCGGGGGCACGGCGCCGTGGCGGCCGTGCACGCCGTGGCGCTGATCGCCGGGGAGCTGGTGTGCGGAGTGTGGTTCCTGGGCTCGTCTCCGGTCGACGGCCATCGCCCCCGTGTGGGTCTACACCGCCGTGCCCGTTGTATGGACGGTGATGGCCGTCCAGGCGTATGCACGAGGGCTGGCCGTGGACAACTGCGGCTGCTTCGGGAGCTGCCTCACCCAGCGGCTGAGCTGGTTCGTCCTCCTCCAGGACGCTCTCACCCTCGTGTACGCCGCCGCGCTGCTGCGCACCGCCCGTACAGCCGCCGCGAGGAAGTCGACTCGTGGAGTGCAGGTGGATCGTGATGTCGGCATCCCATGAACGCTGCCGCTTCGGTGGTCGTCGCCGTTGTCGGGGCCGGTCCGGTCATGGTCGTGTGCCGCCCGGGTCCACTGCCTTACGGGCGGAGCGGTACTCGGCGCCGTCGGTTGGCGCGCTGGCGAATCCGTGGCTGATCACGGTCGGCGCGGCCGTACTTCTGGTCGGCACCACCTATGCCCTGCGATGCCGAGGCCGGCGTCGCCGAGGCGCCGGTCCGGAGGACTGCTGCCCGACCGTGGGCGGCCCCGCACCCTGCGGGACGACACCCCGGACCGCGACGTTCAGTGACCGTTTGAGACTGCCCCTGTGAAAGGAGTTCTGCGATGACCCAGGCGCCGGCGCCGAGGCGCAAGGTGGATCGGGACGAGGTGTTCGTGGAGTTCACCAAGTCGATCTGCCCCCTGTGCAAGACCCCCATCGACGCGCAGGTCAACATCCGTGAGAAAAAGGTTTATCTGCGCAAACGTTGCCGGGAGCACGGCGAGTTCGAGGCCCTGGTCTACGGGGATGCCGAGGAATATCTGTCCTCGGCCCGCTTCAACAAGCCCGGCACCGTCCCCCTCACCTTCCAGACCGAGGTGAAGGACGGCTGCCCGTCGGACTGCGGGCTGTGCCCGGAGCACAAGCAGCACGCCTGCCTGGGGATCATCGAGGTCAACACCGGCTGCAACCTGGACTGCCCGATCTGCTTCGCCGACTCCGGCCACCAGAGCGACGGCTACTCGATCACTCACGAACAGTGCGAGCGGATGCTGGACACCTTCGTGGCCTCCGAGGGGGAGGCGGAGGTGGTGATGTTCTCGGGCGGCGAGCCCACCATCCACAAACACATCCTCGACTTCATCGACCTCGCGCAGGGCCGCCCGATCAAGAACGTCAACCTCAACACCAACGGCATCCGCCTGGCCACCGACAAGAACCTCGTCGCCGAACTCCGCAAGCGCAATCAGGCGCCGGGTAAGTCGGTGAACATCTACCTGCAGTTCGACGGCTTCGACGAGCGCACCCACCTGGAGATCCGGGGCCGGGACCTGCGGACATTCAAGCAGCGGGCTCTGGACAACTGCGCCGAGGCCGGGCTGACCGTCACCCTGGTCGCGGCCGTGGAACGGGGTCTGAACGAGCACGAACTCGGGGCGATCATCGAGTACGGCATCGACCATCCCGCTGTTCGCGCGGTCACATTCCAGCCGGTCACCCACGCCGGCCGGCACGTGCCGTTCGACCCCCTGAACCGGCTCACCATCACCGACGTCATCCGGCTGATCAACGAGCAGCGCCCGGGCTGGTTCCAGAAGGGCGACTTCTTCCCCGTGCCGTGCTGCTTCCCCACCTGCCGCTCCATCACCTACCTCTTGGTGGACGGCGAACCGGGCAACCGCACCATCGTGCCGATCCCGCGGCTGCTGAACGTCGAGGACTACCTCGACTACGTCACCAACCGGGTCCTGCCCGACGCCGGGATCCGCGAGGCGCTGGAGAAGCTCTGGTCCGCCTCCGCGTTCATGGGCACCGCCACCACCGAGGAGAAGCTGCGGGCCACCGCCGAAGCCCTGGACTGCGCGGACGCCTGCGGCATCGACCTGCCCCAGGCCGTCAAGGACCTGAACGACAAGGCGTTCATGATCGTGGTCCAGGACTTCCAGGACCCCTATACCCTCAACGTCAAACAGTTGATGAAGTGCTGCGTCGAGGAGATCACCCCCGACGGGAGGCTCATCCCGTTCTGCGCGTACAACTCCGTCGGCTACCGCGAACAGGTCCGCGCCGCGATGTCCGGCGTGGCCGTCGCCGATGTAGTTCCGAACGCACTACCGCTTGCCGATCGGCTCACGGCCACCCCGTACGGATCCAAGACCGCCGCCCTCACCGGGCCCACCGTCGAGGAAGACGCACGATGACCGACCGGAACCCGCTCTCGTCCGGCCCGACCGCCGACGAGCTGAAAGCCTGCTGCGCCGCCGCGTACTCATCGGACGTGGTCGCCCTGCTCCTGGGGGATTCCTATCATCCCGGCGGCACCGCCCTGACCCGCCACCTCGCCGACGGCCTGGACCTGGACGAGAAGCGCCGCGTGCTCGACGTGGCCTCCGGTCGCGGCACCACCGCCCTGCTCCTCGCCGACATCTACGGCGTTCGGGTCGACGGCTTGGACTACTCGCCGGCCAACACCGCCCTCGCCCAAGGCGCCGCCCAGGCCGCAGGACTCGCCGACCGAGCCGAGTTCACGACCGGGGACGCCGAACAACTGCCCTACCCGGATGGTGTCTTCGACGCGCTGGTCTGCGAGTGCGCCCTGTGCACCTTCCCGGACAAGGCCCAGGCCGCCGCCGAGTTCGCCCGCGTTCTGAAACCCGGCGGCCGACTCGGTATCACCGACGTCACCATTGACCCTGCGCGGCTTCCATCCGAACTCACCGGCCTGAGCGCCCGCATCGCCTGCATCGCCGACGCCCGGCCACTGGAGGAGTACAGCCAGATCCTGGCCGCCGCAGGCCTACGCACCCGGTGCACCGAACGCCACGGCCAGGCCATGCTGCGCATGATCAACCAGATCGAAGCACGGCTGAACCTGCTGCGTATGATCGCGCCGGACAAGCTCACCGACGTCGGCGTCAAACTCGACGCCGCCCCAGCCGTCCTCGAAGCAGCCCGTACCGCAGTCGCGGACGGTGTCGTCGGTTACGGCATGCTGATCGCAGAGCGCGCAACCGAGTAGGGGCGTGAAGACACGCCAAAGGGGCAATACGGGCACGTGCGCGCCGTGCCTGAGCCGACTGACCCGGCGCCCTGTGGGGGCCGGTGGCGAGACTGCCCAGCGCCCCCTCATCCCTGACGGCCCCCAGTTCCGAGGAGGACGGCAGCCTTGTCCGCCGAACGGCCTGTAGTGCTGATCTTCGATGTCAACGAGACCCTCAGCGACCTGACTCCGCTGCGCGGCCGGTTTCGCATGGCCTTGGGGACGTCGAGGAGCACCTTCATGATGACCTCCCGTTCGAGAGGTCGTCCGCAGATCTGATGGCCCCGTCATTTGGCCGGCATGAGTGTCCATGGCCTGGCCGACCTGCTCGGCCGACAGCTTTGAGTCACGCCCGCTCTGCTACGCGATGTATGCGTGAGAACGGTACGTGGGCCAATATTTGATTGAGCGATCCAGAACCGCTATCGTGCTCGCCATGGCACGTAATCGGGAGTTCGACGTCGACAGGGCGGTCGACCGTGCGATGGACCTGTTCTGGCGCCGTGGCTATGCCGCGACGTCGCTGCAGGACCTGCTCGGGGAACTGTCGATCGGCAGCGGGAGCCTGTATGCGGCGTTCGGCTCCAAGGAGAAGCTGTATGCCCGTGCGCTGGAGCGCTACTGCTCGCGGCACACGGGCGGCTTCGTGGAGCGGCTGGAGAGCGCCACCGAGGTGCGGCCCGCTGTGCGCGGCGTGCTGTTGGAGATGGTCGAGACTGATCTTGCCGATCCCGAGCGCGGATGTCTGGTGGTCAACGCCGCCACGGAGCGCGGTGGTGATCCGGCCACGGTCGACCGGGTCGCGGCCGCCATGCGGCTGCTGGAATCGGCTCTTGCCGGCGCACTGGAGAGGGCGAAGGCCCGAGGTGAGCTGTCGTCCGACAAGAACCCGGCGGAGCTCGCTCGCTTCCTGACCACCTTCGTCCAGGGTCTGCGGGTGGTGGGTCAGGCCCGCCTCGGCCGGGCGTTCGTCGAGGATGCCGTGTCGACGGCACTGCGCGCCCTGGACTGATCAACTCGCTCGGCGGGTCACCGGTACGGCAGCGCTCCAGTGGTGCCGCGACCTGGCCTCGTCTACATTCATTGTGTATCAATCAATCCAGAAAAGAGGGTAACCATGGAGCTCCACCTCAAGGACAAGGTCGCCGTCGTCACCGGGGCCAGCAAGGGCATCGGTCTGGCCATCGTCGAGGCGCTGGGCCGCGAGGGTGTCCGCGTGGTCGCCGGCAGCCGGAGCACCACTGCCGAACTCGACGCCCTCCGCGACAAGTACGACGTCGCCGTCGTGCCCGTCGACCTCTCGACGGCGGACGGAGCGGACACGCTCATCCAGCGCGCCGTGGACGGACACGGCAGGCTCGACATCCTCGTCAACAACCTGGGCGCGGCAGACCCGCGACCCAGCTTCCTCGAGGTGGACGACGCCGAGTGGCAGCGCATCTTCGACCTCACCTTCTTCAGCGCCGTACGCGCCAGCCGCGCGGCTCTGCCCCACCTGCTGCAGGCGCAGGGCGCCGCCATCGTCAACATCAGCTCCATCAACGCCCGGCTGCCCTTCCCCATGGTCATGGACTACTCCGCGGCCAAGGCCGCACTGACCAGCCTGACCAAGTCGCTATCCGAGGAGTTCGCACCTCGTGGCGTACGCGTCAACGCGATCGCCCCCGGACCTGTCCGCACCCCCTTGTGGACCGCGCCGGGCGGATTCGCCGACGCCACCGCAGCCGCCGCCGGCACCACCGCCCAGGAGGCCATCGATGTGGTGGTGCCGCAGAGCATGGGCATCTCCACCGGGCGCGTCACCGAGCCCCACGAGGTCGCCGACCTGGCCCTCTTCCTCGCCTCGCCGGTGGCGGGCAACATCACCGGCGCCGAGTTCGTCATCGACGGCGGCCAGATCAAGACCACCTGAGGTTCGCACCATCCCGCCCGAGCCGGTTGCCCATGCCCCGGCGAGCGCTTGGGCCACTTCAGACGCGCCGAATCCGTCGACGCGGCCCGGCGGGCAGCCCGGCCGACAATCGACCGCACCGCCGGCAACGAGGGTCGCCGAGTTCAGGCGCCGGGGTTGGACCAGGCCGCGGCGAAGGACGCAGACCTTGCAGTGGCCGCCGGACACCGGCTGCGCCGGCGGCCGTGTGCGCGGCGAGGGTTCCGCTGCTCGGTCCACGCGCCGCTGTGCGGGTCTTGGGTAGGGTGAGCGGTGATCGACCTGACGGGTGGGGATGAGAGCGGCGGAGAGCATGGGCGGCAGGGCCGAGGACAGAAACCGTGCGATCAGCGGGCGTCCGACGTCACGGGACGTCGCCCGGCTTGCCGGCCGTGAGCGTGTGTGAAGCGAGCAAACTGCACAGGTAAATTCCGGGCCGTTGAGCGGCACCTGCCGCGCGCTCCCGGTCCACGCCGAGGACGACCCGTGATGGTGGCAACAGGTGCCCTGGTGGTGTCGGCTGTAGGAGAGCGTGCCGTCGTTGCACAGGGCGGTCGCACCCGCCGTGGCCATCGACGGGGGCATGATCGTGTGATGGTGTTGCCGTGGTGAGGATCAAAGGTTGATACGGCTCAGAAGCGGTCGGACCGACGCCAGCCGACGCAGCCCTGTGGTGTACGCAGGCAAGGCGGAGACTCACTCTTTGCTGCGTCTCATGTGAGGCTCGCGGCCTGTTCCCTTGTGTTCAGGGGCGCGTTCTCGCGGCGAGGGAGGAGCAGCGGGGTGGCCAGGAGGAGGACTCCGGCGACCGCGATCGCGGTGCGGGGCCCGGTGACGGCGGCAAGCAGACCCCACACGGCGGTCAGGGCCGCGATGGCAGCGCTGCTGCTGACCGACCACGCGGACAGGGTGCGGGCGACCCGGTCGGGGTCGGTGTGGTCGAGCCGGTAGGTGGCCAGCACCGGGTTGAACAGGCCAATACAGGTCACCAGGCCGAATTGGACGGCGATGATGAGTACGATCCCGGCAACACCGGGCCGGACAAAAGCCAATCCGACAGGCCAGCAGGCACGCAGTGCCCCGGCGGTGAGGATCACCTTGTGCTGCCCGAACCGCGCCACGAGTCGACGCGCCAGGCGTGCGCCGACGAGGCCACCGACGCAAGGGGTCGCGAATGCGAGACCGTACTGCCAGGGTGCGAACCCGAGGCGGCCCAGCAGGAGTACGGCGAGCAGCGGCTGGGTCGCCATGATCAGGCCGTTGACCACGATGGTGTTGAAGAACAGCGGTCGCAGCGCGGGGTGCGTGAGGACGTGGCGCCAGCCTTCGAGCAGATCGCCTGCTCGCATCCGCGGTGCACCGCTCCGCGCGGGGCGCGGTTCCGTCCCGCCGATGGCGCGGATGCCCAGCGCCGAGAGCAGGTAGCTGACCGCATCGGCCACTACGGTCGTCATCGGGCCGAACAGCCCGATCGCGGCCCCGCCGAGCGGCGGTCCGACCACAGTCGCGGTCCAGGTCGTGGACTCGAACCGGCTGTTCGCGATGAGCAGGGTCTCCGGCGGCAGGAGCGACTTCAGATACGCACCGCTGGCCGCGTTGAACGCGATGTTGGCCGCGGCGACGACGACGGCGACAACGAGGAGTTGGGCGAAGCTCAGCCAGCCGAGCGCGAACGCGGCGGGGACGCTCATCATCGCCGCGAAACGGGTCAGGTCCATCGCGACCATGACCGGCCGCTTGCGGCGGAACTCCACCCACGGACCGAGCGGCACCGCGACCACGGCCCCTACTGCCCGCCCCGCGGCAGACAGCGCCGCCACCTGGGTCGGCCCGGCGTGCAGCACGAGGATCGCGATCAAGGGAAACGCGCCGAATCCGAGCCCTGTGCCGTACGAGCTGACGGCATACGCTGCCCACAACCGCCCGAACCGCCGCCCCAGCGCCCGCCTACCCGGCATACCCAACGCACCTCTCGCCGATCTGAACAACCACACGCTGACCACCGGCATCAAAGCGGGTAGCGGATGGCAGGATCAAACAACCGATCCGCCAGGAAGGCACAACCATTGGTTGTGTCGATACGCTGGTCGGCGTGGATCTTGATGCTGTGCGCACCTTTGTGGCCGCCGCGGACGCGGGGCGGTTCCAAGACGCTGCCGCCGAATTGTCGATCACCCAGCAGGCCGTCTCAAAACGCATCGCCACGCTGGAGAAGTTCCTCGGCGTGCGGCTGTTCACCCGCACCGCGCGAGGAGCGAAGCTCACCATCGACGGACAGGCGTTCCTGCCCCACGCCCGCGGTCTCCTACGGGCCGAAGAGCGGGCCGTCGCCTCCGTTCGTCCGGGGCGCCGCGCGCTGCGCGTCGACGTGATCGGCCGACGGCTCGCCCCGGCTGCCGTGCTTGGCGACTTCCATCGCGCACACCCTGAGGTCGAGCTTGATGTCATGACGCTCTTCGACGTCGACGCGGCCATCGACGCTGTCCGGTCCGGCACGATCGACGCGTCCTTCCGCGCCGTCACCATGCCCGGCCGGCAGCTCCCCGACGACATCGGGGCCGCCCGGGCCTTCGACGAGCCCATCCAGCTTCTCACCGGACCGGCCCACGAGCTCGCGTCCGCCCGCGCGGTCACGCCCCCCGAGCTCGTCGGGCACCGGATCTGGATGCCGGGCATCGTTCCCGGAACCGAGTGGGCCGCCTACTACGATGCCCTCGCCGCCGCGTTCGGGCTCACCATCGAGATCACCAGCCCCGACTTCGGCACCGAGCCTCTTCTGGACACCATCGCGGACTCCCGGTCACTGGCGACCTTCGTCGGCGAGCAGACACGCCTCGTCTGGCCCGCCGACCACGGCCTGCGGCGGATCGCCCTGCGCGACCCGACACCGGTCTACCCGCACTCACTGGTATGGCACCGCGACAACCCGCACCCGGCACTCGCCGCGCTCCGCGACCACCTTTGCTCCAGTTGGTTCAACCGCCCTGACACCGAGACCTGGACACCGACATGGGCATGGTGGTCGGGAGCACCGCGTTACCCAGCGCCAACGACATCGTGAGCGAGAGGACGTCCGGGCACCAGCGACGTTCAACCCCGCGAAGGGCGGCCGACGACGCCACATCGTGGCATCGCGGTCCACCGGCAGGAGGCCCACCCGCGTCCCCGGTGCCGGGGACGCAGGTACCAGGCCAGGAGCTGAGCGATGTGGTTCGGAGATTCGGTTACGCCGTGAGGCGTAGGTAGTCGAGGTTGAAGCCGCCGGTTTGGCAGTGGACGGTGATCGTCTGCTCGCCGGCCGGAAGGGCGACGGGTACGTGCACCGACTGGTACGTCCCCCAGCCGCCCGTGGCGGGTACCGAGGCCGTCGCCAGTGTGGTGCCGTTGCCGTCGCGGAGGGACAGGGCGTTCGGCGCTGTCGTACCGGTGCCGTTGGCCACCCGCAGCTCGAGATCGTAGGTGCCTTCCTGTGCCACCTCGATGCGGTACTCGAGCCAGTTGCCGGCGGCCGTCCAGCCCACGTTCCTGCCTCCGCTGGCCGCAGCGTTGTTCTCGATGAAGTTGCTGCCGTCCGCGGGCCAGCCGTGCTGGTCGGTGTAGCCCTCCGCCTCGATCTTCTCGCCCACCGGCACGGCGTGCGGCCGGACGGTCAGGTGGACCGTTACCTGGTCACGTGCCCTGCCGTCGGTGGCGTAGAAGGTCATGTCCTGCTTGCCGGCGGTGGTCGGATGGATGGTGACCAGGCCGGTCGCCGGGTCGACGCCGACGCCGTCGGGCAACTCGGTGGCGTAGTAGGCCAGTGGGTCGCCGTCGGGGTCGGTGGCCTGCAACGGAACGTGCACCGTGCTGTACTGGTCCGCGACCACATCGGTGGTCCGGCCGAGGACCGGGGCGTGGTTGTGGTGGGCCGAGGGCACGTGGCCCTTCCACCGGTAGCTGGCGAAGGAGCCCGCCGGAACGGTGACCACGAACGACTGGCCGGCGACCTCGATGCGGACCTTGCTGTCGGTGGTGTTGCCGTTGCCGAGGACGGCGACGAACTTGTCGGCGCCGGAGCGGAAGACCACGTTGCTCACGCCATGTTCCGCGGCGCTGGACTCGACACGCACGTCCCCGGGGGAGAGGTACTTGGCGAACTGCCCCATCCCGTACAGCTCTTCGCGGACGCTGAAGTCCCTTGTCGCCGTGTTCACCGTGACCAGCCGGTCCGGCCACTTGGTGGTGGCGCCGACCTTCTCCCAGTCGATGTTGTTGTCCCGTGCGGGCGTCCAGTGCAGCGTACCGCCGTCCTGATCCGTGGTCTGGGCCCACAGGATGTAGGACCCGGCATCCAGGCGGAAGTCGTTGAGGACGGTCGACGGGGACAGGTCGCTCGTCTCCGTGAGGTGGACCGGCTTCCCGGTTTGTTCGTACGCGTCGCGCATCACGCGCGGGTCGCCCCAGTAGGGGTGGAAGGCGATGCCGTCCGCCGCGTCTTGGACCTGTTTGCCTGTCACCGAACCGTCGGGGGCGTCGTCGAAGATGCGGTGATAGTTCTTGGTCGCCGTGCTGTTGGGATCCCGCCAGTCCCAGAAGTTGAAGTCGTGCACATAGAGCTGGGTGTTCAGCCGGGCAGCGCGGAGTTCGCGTTTGATCGCCAGGGCCAGCTTCTGCTGCTGGGCGACACTGATGTCCATGGCCGGGTAGACCACGTCCATGCCCGGCTCGTTCAGCAGAGTCAGGGCGTCGACGCGGATGCCGTGCTTGGCGTAGGACTGGACGAACTTGACGTAGTAGCGCGCGAAGACGTCGATGCAGTCGTCGCGCAGCTTCCCGACCTGGTAGTAGTCCGTGGTGCTCCCGGGCTTCAGCGCGACCTCGCCGGTGAACCGGTTGTTCGTCTTCATCCATGCCGGTGCGCTCCACGCGGAGGCGAAGAAGGTGGCCTTCGGGTTGTAGCGCTGGATGAGCTTGATGGTGTCGACGATGTGGAGGTCGACGTCCCGCTGTATGGAGAAGTGCCTGAGGCCGAAGTCCTCGGTGACGCCGGAGGGGAGGTCGTCCTCCGACCAGAACGGCAGGTGCTCGATGAGGTCGGGGCTGCCGATCGTCAACCGGAAGCGGTTGAGGCCCGCGCCGTTCTTGGGGTCGACCAGCAGCTGGATGGCCTCCTTGCGCTTGGCGGGGGTGAGTTTCCAGAGGTTGGACACGCTCGTCTCGTCCAGGGAGAAACCGATGCCCGCGTACTTCTGCCGGGTGGCGCTCGGATCGACGACCACGGTGGCATCGGCGGGGCTGTCCGTGTCACCGCCGACTCGGACACTCGGCAGCGGCTGCCACGCGTGGGCAGCACCGCTGGAGTAGGTGCCGGTCACGACCGGGTTCTGCCCGGTCGGTCCGCGCCCGGCTCGGTCCGCGTGCGCGGTGGCACCCGTGCCGACCAGTGTGGTCAGGGTGGTGACCGCGAGTGCGGCGATCGCGGTGAGAGAACGTCTCACGGCATCTCCTGAAGTGTGTGGAGTGGGGGAGTGGCGCTGTGGCACATCGGTGGTGCCCGGCCGGTGCCGGCGGCAACGGCGCACGGGGTCGCGTGAGTCGGTGATACTCCCTGTTGAGGCGCGAGGATCCCTCGACGGCTCCGCTTCGGAAGCGGGGGTCGGCGAGGTCGTCGCCGCGGTTCGGCAGTGAACTGCCCTGAGAGGTAACCAACCTGACGTGGTGACAGCCATCGCATTGCCCCCCTCCCGCCTCGACGCTGCGTGAATCCAAGCAATTTCCCTCGTGTTAAGTCAAGGCTTGAATAAAGCATCGGTCCTGGCCGCTGCCCCAGGCCTGCCATGTGGGTTACGTGAAAGGGCTGATGGGGACGGAGCGGCTCCCCGTCGAACCAGGAACCGGCGGGTCGGCTGATGACCGGTGGCGCACGAGGCGCTGCCCGCTACTCGGAGCTGTGTGCTTCCCCCGGCGACAGGATGCCACTGGCCGAGTGCAGGAGCTCTTCGCCCCGGACGCCGTGTGGGAGGGAACTGGCCCGCTCCACACCGCCAAGTTCGGGCGAATCGCCGTACCGGAGGCGATCGCGGCGGTGCTCTCGTCCGATCCCGCATCCGCACTTCCAGGCGCACGTTGGCCTGCTCGACTTGACCCGGCGTCGCAGAGTGGCCTGGTGAGGACCTCGATGCGGCGACTGATGATGCTTCTGGTGGCCGAAGGGGCCGTGGGTGACGCCCTGTCTGAGGGGCGCCGGCGCGCCGACGGTCGTGCTGGAGCCGTTGCCGGCGCGCACGTGTTCGACGGCGAGCAGCGGCCTCAGGCGGTGGCCTCGTCGAGCAGTTCGAGCACATGTCGGTAGGGGCGGCCGGTGGCGCGGGTCATGCCCATCTCACAGGTGCGGTTGCAGGAGGCGTACGCGTCATATTCGCGGGCGGTGATTTCGGCGGCCTGGGCGGTCGTGGCTGCCGCGGTGATTTCCGGGTGGAGCAGGCCGCGGTCTCCGGCGAAGGCGCAGCAGCCCCAACTGTCGGGCACGGTGGCCCCGTTGCTGAGGACGGCGGCCACGGTGCGCAGGGCGCCGTCGATGCCGAGGTGGGTGGTGGAGCAGGTGGGGTGCAGGGGGAGGGTGTCGAGCCGGCGGGGTGCGGAGCAGGCGTTCGGCGGTGAAGGCGACGCTGTCGACGATGCGCAGGGCTGCGAAGCGGGTGCGGTCGGGTTCGGGGAGGGCACCGGGCAGTTGCTGCAGGCCGTGGGTGCAGGAGGAGGCGTCGCAGACGATGGGCAGGCGGCCGTGGTCAGTGGCTGCCCAGAGTGTCTCCAGGGTACGGGCGGCCATGGTGCGGTGCCCGGCGGTGTAGCCCTTGGACTGTCAGGGCGTGCCACAGCACAGGCCGGCCAGGCCGTCGGGGACGGTGACGGGAACGCCGGCCCGTTCGCACAGCCGGAGGAAGGCGGCCGCCGAGCCAGTTGCCTGCCCGGAGGCCGCTTCGGCGGCGAAGACGCTGCCGATGCAGGCGGCGAAGAACACCGCCCGGGCCTCGGCCGGCCGGCGCGGCGCGGGGCGGGGCGGTCGAGCCCGCCGCGGGGGATGTCTGCGGTCCAGGCAGCCGAGTCGGCGCCCGTGGCGGGCGAGCCGTGTGTTGGCCTGGCGGACGGTCAGTCCGGGTTGGAGCCGGATGCGGAGCCCGTCGTTGAGGACCTCGGCGGCGCGCCAGTGGCCACGGACATCGACCAGGATGCCGTCGCCACCCGCCTGTCCCTCCAGGCTGGTGCCGCCCGAGCCCAGTGTCAGCGGGATCCCGGCTGCGCGGGCTGCGGCCATCAGCGCGCCCACTTCGGCGGCCGACGCGGCCCGGACGACGGCTTGGGGGGTGAACAGGTACGAAGAGGCGTCGTGGGCGGCCGCAACCCTGCGGGGTACGTCGCTGGTCACCCGGGCAGGGTTGCTCACACATGAGGCCAGCAGCTCGGCCAGGCCGGCGGTCGGGTCCGGGGCGGGCGGCGTGACGGCGGTGGGGCTCATGGTTCCTCGGGCGCTGGGTCGGACGGGTGAACGCCGGGGCGGTCAGCGGTCGGCGTGGTGATCCGCAGCAGGCGCGGCGCCTGTGCGGCGGGCTCGGGCAGGCGCAACGGGAGCAGGCCGGGGGTGATGCTGCCCAGGACGGTGGCGCGGCGGGCGCCGGTGCCGGACGGGAGGGTGCCGGGCAGACCGTTGACGGTAAGAAAGCCCAGGATGGCGAAGGCCAGGGCTTCCTTGGCGTCGGAGGGCAGACCGAGTTCGTCGCTGGTGCGCAGGGCCACGCCCGGCAACTCCTCGGCGATCATGCGCATCAGCACCGGGTTGCGGGCGCCGCCGCCGGAGACGACGAGCTGGGTGACTTCGTGGGTGCGGCAGGCGTCGGCCACGGTGACCGCGGTGAGCCGGGTCACGGTGGCCAGGACATCGTCGGGGCGGGGCGTGGGAACGGCCTCGAGTGCCCGCTGCAGATAGGGCAGGTGGAAGTGTTCCTTGCCGGTGCTCTTGGGGGCGGGCCTGCGGTAGTACGGGTCGGCCAGCAGCAGCGTGAGCAGGTCGGGGCTGGTGCGTCCGGCGGCGGCCCGGCGTCCGCCCTCGTCGTACTCGGCGGCGCCGTCGGTGAAGTGGCGCACGGCGGCGTCCAGCAGGGCGTTGGCGGGGCCGGTGTCGAAGGCCAGCGGGTCGGCGCCGGGCGCCACGATGGTGACGTTGGCGATGCCGCCGAGGTTGAGGGCGGCAGGGACGCCGGGCAGGCCGCGCAGCAGCAGGGTGTCGGTCAGGCCGACCAGAGGGGCGCCCTGCCCGCCGGCGGCGACGTCCCTGCTGCGCAGGTCGGAGACGACAGGGAGGCCGGTTGCTTCGGCGATCCAGGCGGGTTGCCCCAGCTGGAGGGTGCCGCTGACAATGCCGTCCTCGACCCAGTGGTGCATGGTCTGGCCATGCGAGACCACCAGGTCGGCGGTGTCGTCGCACAGGTCGCGCAGGGCGCGTGCGGCGGCGTCGGCGAAGGCGTGGCCGATGCCGGTGTCGAGGGCGCAGACGGCCTGGGTGGTCGTGGCCGCCGGCGGGAGGGTGGCGGCGATCAAGTGGCGCAGGTCGTCGGGGTAGGGGTGGGAGAGGTGGCCGAGGGGCCGCATGAGCAGGGTGTCGCCGTCGAGGGTGAGTTCGGCGGCGGCCGCTTCGATGGCGTCGTACGAGGTGCCCGACATCAGGCCGATCACGCGCACGGTGCCTCCTGGGGAACGTATCTCCGCGCGGACTTTGTCGGACAGGCGTGAGGCATGGCGCGTCCCAGTGGATGTCGTGGTCGGGGCAGTCGGTGCGGACGGGACCGCTCGGGCAGGCGGCCCCGTCTCTCGGTCGGTCGCGGTGCGCGCGCGCAGTCACTCCCGTCCGGCGGTCGCGGAGACGCGGTCGGAACCGGGACCCGGGTCGCCGTCGCGCGCGCTGATCGCCTCGGCTGCGGTCGCGCGATGGAACAGGCTCACCAGGGCGCCGACGGCCAGGGTGATCACCACGCCGATCGGTACCAGCCATTGGGCGGCGATCGCCATCGGCACGGTGGCTCCCGCCGTGGTGACGTCGATCTTCACCTCGCGGACGATGTAGGTCATGACCGCCACGGTCACGACGAACGCCACGATGGAGTCGACCTCGTTGGCGCGCTTGATGAGCCGTCCGAGGAGGAAGGCGCCGAGCAGCGCGCCGTAGGTGTAGCCCGCGATGGTCAGGCCGGTGAGGTAGACGTTGCCCGTGCTTGTGCTGAAGGCGCAGGCGAAGACAGCCATCAGCACCGCCCACACCAGCGTCATCACCCGGGCGAGCTTGAGCAGGGTGTCCTCGGAGGGCGTGCTGCGGAAGAAGCTGTGGATGATGTCGGCGACCGTCGAGTTCGACATGGAGTTCAGCGCTGAGGACAGGGATCCCATTGCGGCGCCGAGGATGCCGGCCACGAGCAGGCCGGAGATCACCACGGGCAGCCCGTGCAGGATGAAGTTCGGGTAGAGGTTGTCGGAGCTGGTCAGGCCCAGTTCCTTGAAGGTCTTGCCCTGGTTGTAGGACCACAGCAGCGCGCCGACGAGGGAGAAGGCGGCGAACTGGAGGGTGACGAAGACACCAGAGGCGATCATGGCCTTCTGGCCGTCGCGCAGCGAGCGGGTGGCGAGGATGCGCTGGACGATCAGCTGGTCGGAGCCGTGGCTGGCCATCGCGAAGATGGCACCGCCGATGATCGCGGTCGGCAGGGCGAACGGGCTCGTGAGGATGTGCGCCAGGTCGAAGTTGGTGTCGAAGAGCTTGAACTGGCCCGCGTGCAGGGCCCGTGCGAAGCCGTCGCCGCCGACGTGGCCGGACAGTACCGCGATGGTGAGGATCGCGCCGCCCAGGTACAGGCCCATCTGGATGGCGTCGGTCCAGATGACGGCCTTGATGCCGCCGAGGTAGGTGTAGACGACGGTGATCACCGTCAGGACGATGATGATGACGCGGTAACCGGTGTGCACGCCGAACTCGTCGAGCAGGAGCTTGATCGGGATCGCGGAGGCGAACAGCCGGACCCCCTCGGCCAGGAGCCGGGTGAAGACGAAGGTCACCGAGGCGAGCCCCTGCAGTTTGAGCCCGAATCTGCTTCCCAGGTACTGGTAGGCGCTGACGAAGCCGCCGCGCTTGTACAGGGGAATCAGCACGGTGGCGACGACGACGCGGCCGATCACGTAGCCGAGGGCCAGTTCGACGTTGCCGAAGCCCTGCCCGCTGTACGCGCCGCCGGGCACGCTGATGACCGTGAGCACGCTGGTTTCGGTGGCCACCACGGAGAACGAGACGATCCACCACGGCATGTGGCCTTCGCCGACGAAGTAGTCCTTCGCCGATTTCTGCCGTCCGGCCAGGCGCAGTCCGATCACGGCGATGGCGACCAGATAGACGACGACGACCACGAGGTCGAGTTGGCGCACACTCACTCCTAAACAACGGCCAGCGGGGTCACCGGCGGGGTGGGGACAGTGAGGAGGGGCGTCGTCCGCCGTACGCGGACGACGTGGGGTTCGTGCGGTGCCGAGGCGTCCAGCGCCAGCAGGCGTGCGCCGTCCAGCGGGTCCCCGAGCGGGGGACGCAGGTCGAGGGGGCGCGGGGAGCCGGTGAGGGCCGACCGCAACGGACCGAGGAGCGGTTCGCCGAGGCCGGTGAGCCCGCCGATGACGGTGACGGGGAGGGTGTCGCCGCCACCGATCCGGCCGGCGGCGGTGAGTACGGCCTCGCCGAGCGCGGTGGCGGCGTCCTGGACGATCGCGGAGGCGACGACATCGCCCCCCGCGGCGGCGCGGGCCACGTCCGGGGCGAAGGCCGCGGCGGTGCGGGCGGGGTTGCCGCCCCGGCCGACGGCCGAGGGCAGTTGGTCGGGGTCGCCGAAGTGCTCGACGGCGGCGGCCAGCAGCGCGGTGTCCGGTCCGCGTCCGTCGTGGGCGCGCAGTGCGGCCCGCAGTCCCGCCGCGCCGATCCAGGCGCCGCTGCCCTCGTCGCCGAGCCAGGGACCCCAGCCGTCGACGCGGGCGTACGATCCGTCGTCCCCGATGCCATGGCGACCGAGCCGGTGCCGATCGCGAGCACCACGCCGGTACGGCCGCCGAAGGCGCCCGCGTGGGCGGTGACCGCCTCGTTGGTGACGGCCACCTCGTCCGCGGGGAGGTCGTGGAGGAGCAGGCCGGCCAGGGCGCGGGCCGCCTCCGGTGCGGCGGCAGCTCCCGCGGCGCCGACACAGACGGCCGTCAGCCGGAGCGAGGGCTCCCGTTCCAGGAGCGGGAGGACGGCGGCGCACACAGCGGCACGGGCCGCCTCCACTCCGTTGTCGGCGGCGAGCCCGGGGGCCCCGGGCACCTCGTGGACGTCGTGGGCAGGGCCGCCGCCGCTCCACAGCACGGCACGGCAGCCGATCTTGCCCAGGTCCACCGCCACTGCTGCTGTCATACGGCACGCCTTCGTGTCTCCGGGGACCCGGCGCGTCGGGCGGTCACAGGACGGCCGGAAGGCCGGTGACCGGCGCGGATCACGGTCCAGCGAGTATCGGAAGGCAGACCTCTCGATGTCAATAAGTGACCTCACGCAAGTCTGATCGTAAATTTTTGACGCGCTGCCGAGGCGTGGCTAATGTGTCGCCCATTCACTGAGGAGGGAACGGCCCATGGCCCGCCATGAACCACCCCGCATACCGGACCAGCCGACGGAGACCACGTCCCCCGCCGGCACCCTGGCGCGTATCCGCGCGGCGCTGTCGACGCTGGCGCCCTCGGAACGGCGGGTGGCCGACGCCGTCCTGGCCGATCCGGCGCAGGCGTCGGAGCTGTCCATCAGCGCGCTCGGCAAGCGGGCCGACACCTCGGTGGCCACGGTGATGCGGTTCTGCCGGGCCATAGGGATCCCCAACTACCCGCAGCTGCGCCTCGCGCTGGCCGCGGCCGCCGCCCGCGAGCACGCCCTCGGCGGCGAACGCCCGGCGCCGGGCACCGACATCAGCGCCACCGACACCCTGGACGATATCGTCAGCAAGATCATCTACAACGAGGTGCGCGCACTGGAGGACTCCGAGGCCGGGCTGGACGTCGAGGTGCTGGGCCGGGCGGTTGACGCCGTGGCGCAGGCCCGGCGGATCGACATCTTCGGCGTCGGCGCCAGCGCTTTCGTCGGCCAGGACCTGCACCAGAAGCTGCACCGGATCGGCCGCATGGCCTTCATCTGGACCGACCGGCATGCCGCGCTCACCGCCACCGCCCTCCTCGGACCCGGCGACGTGGCGCTGGCCATCTCCCATTCCGGGGAGACCGAGGACACCGTCGAGCCCCTCCAGGCCGCCGCCGAACGCGGCGCCACCACCATCGCCCTCACCAACGTCCCGCGCTCGACCCTCGCGGAGAGCGCGGACCTCGTGCTGACGACCAGCGCCAGGGAGACTCCCTTCCGCTCCGGCGCGACCGTCAGCCGCATTGCGCAACTCGCGTTCGTCGACTGCCTGTTCGTCGGCGTGGCGCAGCGTTCCTTCGACGCCACGACCGCGGCGCTCGAGAAGACCTACGCGGCCGTCCAGCGCCGCAGGCGCCCTCAGCCGCACCGTCGCACACCGGCCGGCGACTGACCGCCGTCCGACCTCTTCCAACCTCAGCACCACCCCCGAGCACCACCCCTGAAAGGACGACCGCGCCGTGGACCTCAGTACACTCGGCACCGAGACCCGCAACGAGCGGACAGCCGAACTGGACCGCATGCCGGTCTCCCAACTGCTCTCGGTCATGAACGCAGAGGACCAGACCGTCGCCTTCGCGGTACGCGACGCCCTGCCGGAGATCGGCGCCGCCGTCGAGGCGATCACCCAGTCGCTGCGGCAGGGCGGACGGCTGATCTACCTCGGCGCCGGCACCAGCGGCCGGATGGGCCTGCTCGACGCCGTCGAGTGCCCGCCCACCTTCGGCACCTCCCCCGAGCAGGTGGTGGGCCTGCTCTCCGGCGGCCCGGGCGCCTTCGTCGTGGCGGTCGAAGGGGCCGAGGACGAACCCGCGAGGGCGGTCGCCGACCTCGACGAGATCGACGTGAACGACCGGGACACGGTCGTCGGGCTCCCCGCCAGCGGCCGTACCCCCTACGTCGTCGGCGGCCTCAAGCACGCCGCCGCCAAGGGCGCCGTCACGGTGTCGGTCGCCTGCAACCGCGACGCGGTCATCAGCCGTTACGCCGACATCCCGATCGAGGTCCCCACCGGCCCGGAGGTCCTCACCGGGTCGACCCGGCTCAAGGGTGGCACCGCCGAGAAAATGGTCTGCAACATGCTCTCGACCGCCTCGATGGTGTGCGTGGGGAAGGTCTACGGGAACCTCATGGTCGATGTCCGGGCCAGCAACGACAAGCTCGTCGACCGGGCCCGCCGCATGGTCGTCCAGGCCACCGGCACCGACCCCGACACCGCCGCTGATGCCCTGCGTGCGGCCGGCGGCCATGCCAAGACCGCCATCGTCATGCTCCTCGCCCACTGCACCCCTCAGGAGGCCGCCCGGGCCCTGGAGAAGGCCGCCGGCGACACCCGCGCTGCCATCGCGAACTTGTGACTCAGTACTGCCGTACGCGGGCGTGTGGCACCGAGGGGATGCGCAGACAGCCTCCGAAGTCCTGCGACCTGATCGCTGCATGGCCAGGATGGGGGTGGCGACCTCGAGCGGTGACGCCACGAACTGTTGTCATGCCAGGCGGGCCCGGCACCTGACGGCATCAAGCGATCCAGCTCACCAGGCGCGTGCGCAGCCCTGGCATCCTGTGACGCCGGCCGGCATCGGTTGCCCCGCTCGTCCAACGGGGTGTGGGCGGCGACCGCCGGCGCCAGGATCCCGGTCACGTCGTCCCGTGCTCTGCACTCGGGGAGACTCCCCTCGTAGGGCCGTCCCGAGAAGTTTTGGGCCAGGCGGCCCGATCAGCAGACTTCCTCGTAGGGCCAGACGCTCGAATACGAGGTGCGATGCTCAGGCCTCGGCTGCTGCGGCCTGGATGTCCTGGTGGATATGCCCCATCAGCTCGTCCATATCACCGACCTTGGGGTCGAGCTCTCCGGCGCGCGGCGCGACCTGCTGGAGCCACGCCGCCGTGGCCGGCGCAAGCTCAACGGCCTCTTCTTGTCGACCGTCGCCGAGCAGGTCTTCGATCTTGAAGGCGACGCTGCCGAGGGTCTCGTCGTCGGTTTCCGGTACCAGGTGACCCTTGAGTCCGGGTGGATAGGGTCTCCGCTCCCGGAATTCGCGCAGGGCGGTGACCACCGCGGGCTCGGCGCTGAATTGATCAAGGAGGCCCATGAGGACGTACAGCCGTGCCACCGTGACTTCACACTCGACCGCGTGGTCGCAGGTTCCGGTGTGATCGCCGCCATCGAGGCGACACGTACGACCGGGTGAGGAACGGGCCCCCAGACTTGAGGCACGCACGAGGTCCTCGTCCTCATGGTCCAGCGAGGAACCCGGATGATCCAGCGAGGAACCCCGGGTCTTCAGACCCGGGGTTGAATCGCTTTTCTCGACCCCCGCGCTGGAGTACGTCCTTCAGCAGACGTCCCCGTGGCGAACTGGAGTGATGCTGCTGACCATGGACCAAGTGGTCGGCGGACGGGTCACAGTGTCGCCAGGACCGCGAACGGATCGGCGGTGCCGCCGTTGTCGATCGCGACGATGCGTCGGCGGAGCGTGAAGGTGGCTCCGGGCTCGAGCGTGAGCTGACGTTGTGTCATGGCCCAGATGCCACACGCGTACGCGGTGAATCCGGCCTCGTCGTACAGCAGCCCGTACGTCTGGCGGTCGGAGCCGGTCATGCCGATCCACGGTGCGGTCGGCGCGAAGTCCTGCGGCGAGCCCGCCGTGATCGTGCCGTGCCCCGCGACGCCACTGCGCTGACCGGTGCCGTCGTGGTCCAGGACGTCACCCACCCAGACCGTGTGCGGTGCGGTACCGCGGTTGGTGAACTCCGTCTCGGCCGTGACCCACGGCTCGCCCGCGCGCACGCTGTACGTCGTCACGACGCCGATGTCGGGCACCGACGTGCTGGCGCCGACCGCACGGACCGAGGCGATGGGGCCCTCGGGCGACACCACCTCGACGGACGTGGAGCGCACCGTACGCTGCTGCCATGCGTTGGAGCCGCGCGGCTGCTGGGCCGATGCGTACGGGAGGTTGAGCCAGTCCAGCTGGTCCAGGTGGCCGACGGCCGCCAGGTCCAGCGGCTTGCCCAAGGTCACGCCGGAGAGTTGAGGGTCCTCGGAGCCCGCCGAGACGGCCAGCGCCAGCTTGTCGTTGGCCAGCACGATGTCGTCGGCCATCGCCTGCGACTGTGGACCGGGCACCTTCCGGCCCGTGCCGGCGCGCACCGCGCCGGGCGCGAGGGACATGACGGCCCGCGTCTGAGAGCCCTTCGCGATGGTCGCGGTCGCGTTCCCGGGCTCGTATCCGGCGCCGACGGCGGTCAGCCGGTAGGACCCGGGCGGGGCGAACGCGAGGAACTCGCCCTCGGGGTCGGTGATGCCGGAGGCGATGCGCGTGCCGTCCGTCGCGGTCACGGTGACCTCGATGTTGGGCAGCGGCGCACCGGAGACCCTGTCGGTCACGCGGCCCGACAGCCCGTCACCCGCGTCGATCCGCCGTGCGCCGGGCCGGCCGTCCTGCACTTCGAACGCGGCGATGGTGAAAGCGGGTGAGGCCGGATCGCGCGCGTCGAGCACGATCCGAAGGTCGCTGCGCCAGCGCTCGGGGGTCACGTCACACAGGACGTAGCCGCGATAGGAGCCGTTGTAGAACCGCACATGGGGGTTGGCGGGCAGGCCGAGCCGTACGTCCGCGTCCCAGCCGGCGCCCGAGGAGATCGACGTGCCGACGAACTCGGTGGCGATGGTGGGGGAGTCCGGTTCGTCGAAGTCGGTCTTGAGGTCGTTGACCCAGTGTGTGTGCCAGTCGCCGCTGAGCACCACCGGGTTGGCGGGGCTGTGCGCGGCGATGAAGTCGAGGATGCGGGAACGGGCCGCGGCGTATCCGTCCCACTGGTCGAGGTTGACTATCTTTCCGGGACCGAGGTCGTAGTCGAACTGGGCCATGATCGTCTGTTGGGCGATGACGTTCCAGTGGGCCTTCGAGCGGCTCAGGCCGTCCAGCAGCCACTGCTCCTGGGCCGGTCCGGTCATCGTGCGCGCCGGATCCAGGACGTCGGGGCCCGGTTCCTTGCGGCCGTCGCCGTACGCCTGGTCCGTGCGGTACTGGCGGGTGTCCAGGATGCTGAACTCCGCCAGCCTGCCCACGTTCACCCGCCGGTACATCGTGGCGTCGGAGCCCTGCGGCTGCTGCGCCGGCCGCATCGGCAGATGCTCGTAGTACGCCTGGTAGCCGTTGGCGCGGCGCTCCAGGAAGGGGCGGCCGTCACCGGCCCCGCCGGGCACGTCACCGGCGTAGTTGTTCTGGACCTCGTGGTCGTCCCAGGTGAGGAAGAACGGGAAGCGGGCGTGGGCGGCCCGCAGGTCGGGGGAGGTCTTGTAGAGCGCGTGCAGCCGGCGGAACTCGGTCAGGCTGCCCGCCGCGGTCTCGTAGATGTAGTCGCCGAGATGCAGGACGAAGTCCACGTCCTGCTCCGACAGGTCGCGGTAGGCGGGATAGGGGCCGCCTGCCCAGGACTGGCAGGAGACGAACGCGAACCGTAGGCGGTCGGCCTTGGCGCCGGGCGGCGGCATGGTGCGGGTGCGTCCGACACGGCTGAGGACGCCGTCGTGGCGGAACCGGTACCAGTACCAGCGGTCCGGTGCCAGGTCCTCGACGACCACGTGGACGGTGTGTGCCGACGCCGCGTCGGTCGTCACCCGGCCCGTGTGCACCAGCTGGCGGAACTGCGCGTCGCGCGCCACCTCCCACTCCACCTCTGCGGGCGCGTCGGGCATGCCGCCCGTCGCCGCGTCGAGGGGGTCGGGTGCCAGCCGGGTCCACAGGACCACGCTCTCGTGGTCGGGCTCACCGGAGGCAACACCGAGGGTGAAGGGAGCGGGGTCGAGCTCGGCGGCCCGCGCGTCCAGTGCGTCGGCCAACTGCGTGAGTGCGATGCCGCCCACGGCACCACCTGCCAACGCGAGGAATCTTCGGCGGTCGAGTGTTCTGAAGCCGGCGTTTGTCATGACCGCAGACTGTGTTGCCGATGCGCCATGATGATGACATTTCAGTAAATGCCGTACATACACCGGCTGTCGTACTGCGTGTTCGGTCCGCAGCAGCCGAGAGATGTCCGTCGCCGCGCACCTGGCCGGGGTCAAAGCCGGGAGCGCTCGTTTCCCGGTCAGCTGGTCAGCTGGTCAGCCAGGTCACGCCGGTCTGCACGCGGTCGACGGTGACGGTGTCCGTGGTGTGTCCCAGGGCCACGGTGGAGCCGGACAGTCCCGGAGTCTCGCCGAGGTCGGGAGTGACCTCGGTGATCCCGTCGGCCGCCGGGTTGTTCTCCGTGCCGACCGAGGCGAGGGCGTGGGAGGCGGAGGCCGCAGTGAGCGTACGGGGCGGAAGCCTGCGGTCCCTTCATCATGGTGCCGTCGGCGCGAAAGCCGAGCCGGGCTGCGAGGCCGGGCTTCGGGGTCATGAGGATGCGCCCGTCGGAGATCACGTCGCCGAGCGTACGTCCGCTCGCGCGGATCGCGAAGCAGTCGCCGTCGGCACCGGCCGCTCGGGTGCTACAGCTTCACCGCGTCCGTCCCGCGCGAAGGACTGCGGCCCTTGTGCGACCCGGACGCAGTCGAGCTGGACGATGACGACCATGGTGGCGAGGAGGTGTAGTCGTCTGTCCGCTGGTCGTGTCTTCAGTCCCCCCTGCGGTCGAGGGCGGCGACCTCGCGTACGGCCTCGGCGATGGCGCGGAAGTCCTTACGCAGGATAGCGGGGCCCAGCTTGTGCTCGCGGGAGAGCCTGCCGAGTTCGATGTTGCTGTTCGCCTGCTGTTCGGCGGTCTCGCTTTCGCTCCGCATCCGGCGGCGACGGATCGTGTCCGTGGTCCGGGAATGCGGGGGCGGGTTTCCTCACGCCCCGAAGCACCCGATGCGGCCTGGACGGTCCGATGCCCCACCCGATCGCTCTGGTCGTGTGGGGGCGGTGCCGTCCGTCGCCGGATCGGGTATCCCAGAGCGCGTCGTCCGATCGCCACGGCAGCAGCGTCGTGCCGCGTGGCCTTCCTGTTCTTGGTGGTGAGGGGCTTTTGCCAGTGCTGGGCACCCCAGCGGCTGGTGTAAGCGGGATCGACAGCGACGACGGTGATGCCCAGCTCGGCCGCCATGGACACCAGCCTGCTGCGCAGCTTCGCAGTGGGCGTACCGGAGATCAGCTTGCGGAACCGTTTGCGCCGCCCGTGCTTCTCCCGGGTCTTCTGCGCGGCGAAGTCCAGGTCCTCGATCGCGAGGGACAGGCCGTGGTGCTGGGCCCAGTGCAGCAGGCGGATGAGCGCGTGCCGCACCTGCGCGTCCCGATGCCGCGCGTTGCCGGTGAGGTCGTAGTCGAACCTGCGGGGCTCACCGACCGGGTTGCCATGGGCGTCCAGCCGCCAGGCGGCCAGGTGGTCGGCGTTCATGTCCACGCCGACCAGCCCGCCTGACCGGGCCGCCTCCAGCGGCACGGTCCGCACCGGTGGGATCTGCCAGGAAGCAGTCAGGTACCAGCGGTCACGGTCGGGGTCGTGGTGGATGCGGTAGGCCACGGCCCGGTTCGCGATGATGCGGTCGGCCCACTGTTCGCCCCGGTGCCGGAAGCCGACCTCGCAGGCCAGCACGTACCGGCCGTGAGGCGCGTTCGCCAGGTCGGCCAGGGGCGCCGGAAGCTTGATGCTCACCTCACCGTCCGGGGTGACGCGGATCGTTTCATTCCCGTACCGCTTCCCGCTCTCGCCATCGGCCTCGAGGAACCAGCGCTCCGCCTCCCACCGCAGCCGCCACTGCGCCTCGGTCAACTGGGCGGCTTCGAGGTGGTGCCGGGCGCGCAGAAGCTTCTTGCCACCCCGCACCACGCGCACGCGTCCGGCCTCGAAGTCCGCCCGCTCTCGCTCCAGCCGGTCTTCGAGCAGGTATTGACGCCGGGACTTGGCAAACCACTCCTGCCGGGAGCGGTAACCGCCCGGCTGCCCCTGGGAGCCCTTTGCCCCGATCGGCAGCGACAGACGGCGCGCGATCATGCGGATGCCCGCTTCGAGGTTCTGGATGCAGGCGAGCTGACCGCGCCGGGCCAGCGCCCACTGGTCATGCGTGGCCTTGGTGATGCTGCCCGCCCAGCGCGACGAGGACTCCCCGGTCACAGCCCGCTTGCGCTGCGCCCACTGATCACTGTCATGGTCCAGCCCCACCGCGCACCGGACCTTCAGGTCGCGGGAAGCCAGGGAACCAAGCAGGTTACCGACCAGGCGCAGCACCTTCTCGTCCTGGGCGGTCACCCCCTTGAGACTGTCACGGATCGCCACCCCGGACGGGCCGGGCACCACGAACGGCGCCGCCACCTCAGCCCGCCCACTTCCCCCACCCCCGCCCGATGCCGAAGATCCATCACCGCACTCAACGAGCACCTCCCGCACAGGTCACGCATTCGATGAAAAAACTCCCGTTCCCTTCCAAGGTCCGTTGTGCGGTCGTCGATGCTCACTCATGCACACCAAAACGCGCCCAAGCGCTGCCAACCGGCAGCAGCTCCACCCCTGAGTGGCGAACTGGCCATTGAGGTAGACCACAGGGATACCGGGACCGCCGGTGTCGGTGACGGCCAGCGCCGTATCGTCAACCGGCACCATGCCGGCCCACTTCGAATCGGTCGAGGAAGTGCTGTTCTTCGTCATGTGTTCCCCCGGGTCGCGTGACAGCGTCTTGTACGACTTCTCCAGGCCCTGCACATGGATCGCAGGCCCCTCGGGACGGCCGGCCGGGCCGCCGGCGACGACCGACAGGATCTCGATCGCGGTGGGCCCGGCCGCATGGTCCTGGCTCTGCTCCTTCAGAGGCTGCGGGCGGTGATGTCGCCGTGGGAGGTCGTGGCGCGGATGTCGAGTTCGGCGGTGCCATCGTTCTTGAGGGCGTTGTTGATGCGGCCGTAACCGGTGCCGGCGTCCAGGGCGGCCGAGACGCCGCTGGCGGCGGCTACCGAAATGTCGCCGGACTGGGTGCGGAGCACGACCGTGCCGCGCACGGCCTCGGTGATCCGGATGTCGCCCCTTGCGGTGCTGATCTCCGCGGGGCCGCCCAGCCGGCCGACCTCGACGTCGCCGTCGATCGCAGTGAGGCGGACGCTCGCGGCCTCGTCGATCTTGATCTGGCGGTACGCGCCTTCGAAGGCGACGTCGCCGAGGCGGCCGACGCCGCGGAGCTCGGAGCTGGCGGCCTTGGCCTCGATGCGGGAGCCGGCGGGCAGCTGGACGGTGACCTCCAGGGATCCGGAGGGGCCGAAGAGCTGGTTTCCGGGCTCGGGGGTCTGTATACGCAGGACGCCGTCGGCGTAGGCGACGGTGGTCTGCTCGGCGGTCTGGACGTCGCGGCTCTTGGAGGGGTTGGCGGGAAGGACCTCGACGGTGGTGTCGGCGCGGTCGGCGGCGATGAACTGGATGCGTCCGGCGGGGATGTCGAGAACGGCGGAGATCGGGGCCGGGGTGTCGAACTTCTGCATCGTGCTCTCCCGTGTTCGCTGTTTGTTTCTGACTCCGGAAACGCTACGTTGCTTTCCATAGTCCGGCAACAAGTTCGTTGCATTGTATCGACATCCATGCAGGTGAGGTGCTAGAAACTGTTGCAACGGATCGGTTGGTAATGCAACGACGACAGCTCCGATTATTGCAATGAATGAGAAGTGAAAGCTATGGTGGGGGTAGCAGAGACCACCATGAAGGATCACCAAGGAGATAGCGATGCCGGGAGGCAGGCTCACCCAGCAGGAACGCCGGCAGATCGCGCTGGGGCTGGCCGACAGCCTCCCCTACGCCGAGATCGCGCGACGCCTCGACCGTCCGACCTCGACGATCACGCGTGAGGTGATGCGCAACGGCGGCCCCACCGCCTACCGCGCCGACCTGGCCCACCGCGCCACCCAACGCCGCGCTCACCGGCGCAGGCCCCCTTCCTCCCGAGGGTCGGAGTCGGTCCCCCAGCCCCACGGACGCGATGCCGAGGCCGTGGCCGAGTACGAGGAGACGCTCACCACCGTCCTCATGGCTTCGGGCCTGCCCAAGATGACGGCTCGGGTGCTGACCTGCCTGTTCACCACCGACGCGGGCAGCCTCACCGCGTCCCAACTCGCCCAGCGCCTCCAGGTCAGCCCGGCGTCCATCTCCAAAGCCATCGCCTTCCTGGAGAGCCAGAGCCTCGTCCGCCGAGAACGCGACGAACGCCGTCGCGACCGCTACGTCGTCGACGACGAGCTCTTCTACCAGGCGACGATCGCCAGCGCCCGATCCAACGACCAGCTCGTGGAAACCGCACGGCAAGGCGTCGCCATCCTCGGCCCCCACACCCCCGCCGCCGCCCGCCTGGAGAACATCGCCCGCTTCCTCGACTTCATCAGCGAAAGCATCACCCGCGCAGCCGAACAGGCTCGCGAAGTCCTCCACACCAAACCCGAGACAACCCCAAACGACACCGCCCGACCAAGTCCAGGCCACGGATAGACAACCGTCTCGATCGTCACGGCCAGGAGACGAAGCGGGCTGCGTTCTGGGGGAAACATAGGGTTCCGCCACGGCGGCCGTCATCATCCCTACTTCCTGCTCCACCTGGCACGGGTGTGGTCGAGCAGGACCGTGGACTCGTGCTCGGCGGCCGCGTCGATCACCGCGCCGGCCGTCTCGGCGAAGTACCCGTTGCCGAGCTCGGGGACGGCAAGGGCGATGATGCCCGTGCGGCCCTCGCGCAGGTGCCGTGCCGTCAGGTTCGGCCGGTAGCCCGGTTCGTCGATGGCCGCGTGCACGCGGGCCCGCATCGCCGGGATCGCCCCGGCATCGCCGGAGCCCCGGAAGCCAGCGCCTTGTCATGGCCCTGGACAGCGGCCGGGAGCCGTGTTCTCATGCCAACTGCCGTTGCTTACAACGTTGTACAGACTGAAGCAGTGAGCCGCCACCTTTCCTCAGTCTAGGAGGATCCGTGCGCATCAGACCACTCAGACACCGCTTATCCCTCCTGCTCGCGGCCGCGTTGGGCATCGCCGGGTCGGCCGCGACACCGACCGCCACGGCAGCCGCCACACCGGCGAACGACCCCGTCGACGTCCATGGCCTCAAGGGCGAGTACTACACCCAATCCGGCCCCGGGGCCTTCGACTTTGCACAGCTCAAGGCCACCGGATTCGACCCGCAACTCGACTTCGACTCCCTGGAGTCCCGCCTGAACTCGGCCACCGGCCAGTCGGACGACGTCAGCGTCCGCTGGACCGGCCGCATCGTACCGGAGCAGACGGGCCCCACCACCTTCTCGATCATCGGCGACAACGGATTCCGGCTCTGGGTCGACGGCAAACTCGTCATCGACCACTGGATCGACGACTGGGACCGCGAACAGTCGGGCGCACCCGTCGAGTTGACCGCCGGCAAGGCCTACGACATCAAGGTCGAGTACTTCGAGCACTATGGAGGCTCCAACCTCCATGTGCGCTGGACCCCGCCCGGCGGGACCAAGACCGCCGTACCGCAGTCGGCCTTCCTCCTGCCCGAGGACTACGCCTACGACGGCGCCATCGCCACCACCGTCCAACGTGACGGCCGTACCCTCCAACTCGACTTCACCCAGGCGCTCGATGCGCCCGACGCCGGACTCACCGACCACCTTCACGCCGTGATCGGCGGAGCCGCCTGGGCGCTGGGCGCCGTCCGCCCGAACCCGGCCGACCCCAAGTCGCTGCTCGTCTCGCTGAAGGAACCCGTCGTCGGCAACAAGACCGGCACGGCGCCGGGCCTGGCGGACGTCCGCTACGACGGGCAAGGCGGCCTGACCGACCGGGACGGCAACGTTGTCGGAGCGTTCTGGAGCAGCGGCGCCAACCACTCCACGTACGAGCTGCGCACCAAGTGGGCCGACGACGTCACCCCGGCCAACGCCCACCGCGAGTACCCAAGGCCCCAGCTCACCCGCGACGCCTGGCAGAACCTCAACGGCAGCTGGCAGTTCGCCCCGGCCAAGGCGGGCGAGCAGCCGCCCGTGGGGCGCAACCTCGCGGAGCGGATCCTCGTCCCGTACCCTGTCGAGTCCCAGCTCTCCGGCATCGAACGGCACGAGGACCGGATGTGGTACCGCCGCACCTTCACCGTCCCCTCCGGCTGGAAGATCGGCGACCGCAAGCGGCTGCAACTCAACTTCGGCGCCGTCGACTGGCAGGCCGAGGTCTATGTCAACGGCACGCAGGTCGCCGAACACAAGGGCGGCTACGACAAGTTCAGCGCCGATGTCACCGATGCCCTCAAGCCCGGCCGCACCCAGGAGCTGATCGTCGGCGTCTACGACTCCACGGACGCCGCAGACGGGGACAATCCGCCGCTCGGCAAGCAGCGCCTCGATCCCAGTGGCATCTGGTACACACCATCCTCCGGTATCTGGCAGACAGTCTGGATGGAGCCCGTGGTCGCCGATCACATCGACCAGCTGAAGCTGACCCCGCACGTCGACAGCGGCACGCTCACCGTCGAGCCGCAGGGCGTGCGCGACGGTGTCCGGGTCACCGCGACCGCGTACGACGGCAAGCGCCGGATCGCCACCGCCACCGGCCGCACCGGCGAACCCCTCACCCTCAAGATCCCGCAAGCCCACTTGTGGTCGCCCGACGCCCCGTTCCTCTACCAGCTCAAGGTGGACGTCGGCGGCGACCGTGTCGGCAGCTACTTCGGCATGCGCTCCATCGCAGTGCAGAAGGTCGACGGCGTCCCGCGCACCGTCCTCAACGGCAAACCGGTCTTCATGATGGCCACCCTCGACCAGGGCTTCTGGCCGGACGGCCTGTACACCGCGCCGAGCGACGAAGCACTCGCCTACGACCTGAAGATGCACAAGGAGATGGGCTTCAACGCGGTCCGCAAGCACATCAAGGTCGAACCCGACCGCTGGTTCTACTGGGCGGACCGGCTCGGCCTGATGGTGTGGCAGGACATGCCGGCGATGACGGCGGGGGTCAACCCGAGCACCGCCGCCCGTGCGGAGTACGAGCGCGAGATGAAACAGATGATCGACGAGCACATCAGCAGCCCGGCGGTCGTCATGTGGGTCGTCTTCAACGAGGGCTGGGGCCAGTACGACATCGGCCGCGTCGCCTCCCAGGCCAAGTCCTGGGACCCCAGCCGGCTCGTCAACAACATGTCCGGTCTCAACCTCGGGGCCGACGGCGGAGCCGGCGACATCATGGACGAGCACGGCTATCCGAGCCCGGCCCTGCCGGCGCACCCCGACGGCCGACGAGCCCTGGTCAGCGGCGAGTACGGCGGTCTGGGCCTCGCGGTACCGGGCCACGCCTGGTCGGTGCAGCAGTCGTACGTCGACGTCGACCCCACCACCTACACCGACGACTACCTGCAGAAGCTGACCGAGGTCCACGCGCTGGCCTGCCGAGGCAGCAACGGCGCGGTCTACACACAGATCTCGGACGTCGAGGGCGAGCTCAACGGCCTGATGACGTACGACCGCAAGGTGATCAAGCCCGACGTGCGGCGCCTGAAGGCGGCACAGGACGCGCTGATCGACGACGCGTCACGGGCGGTACCGGCGGGCTGCGTGTGACACCCGGGCAGCACCGGCCAACGCCTCCCCGCTGTGCGCCGGACGACTGCCCACGCCACCGTCCGTGACGATCCCAGGCCCGTTCCGCCCCCGCCGCCTCGGCGGGGGCGGACCGGACAGGACAACTCACGCTTCCCACGATGCACACAGCACACCGCTCCACCCCGGCGCCCCGCGAAGCCGAGGCCACCCCCACCCAACCTCTAGCGCGTCGATGGCACCGCCACGGTCAGGTTTCTGATCTCGTAACCTCCGATCTCGTCCTTGAAGGAGACGCGCGGTTCAGTCGTCATCCGTATGCCGTCGAGTGCGAAGAGTCGGCTCAGGAACACGTCCGCCTCCAGGATCGCCACCCCGGCTCCAGGACAGCGATGGGCTCCGTCCCCGAAGGACAGACCGGCGGCTCCAGGGCCCAGCCCCAGAGCCCGGCCAGGGCGGAGGCGGTACGGGTCGTCGCCGACGGTCGCCGGATCCGTGTTGGCGTCCTCGACGAGGACGGTGACGACGTCGCCGGGCTCGACGGTGGCCGGCCCGTTCTCGGTCGGGAGCGTCAGCTCGGCGGTGGCGCGTCGGCACAGCCGCGCCACGACGGGCTCCAGGCGCAGGATCTCTTGGAGGATGTCGAGCCGCTGGGGTTCCTCGGCCGCGCGATAGCGGTCGCGCAGATCGGCGTCGGTGAACAGATGCCAGGCGGCAACACAGATGAACTCGCGTGTGGTGACCATTCCGGCGGCGGCGAAGGTCAGGCACTCGCCGAGGATCTCGGCGTCCGAACACCCGTCGGCGAGTAGATGGGAGATCAGGTCGTCGCGCTCGTGGCGGCGGTGCGCGCGTATCGCGGGCCGGACGTCGGCGAAGTAGATGCGGAGCCAGTTGGTGTTCTGACGTATGAGCCAGTAGATGCCGTGCAGGCTGGTCAGCCCGGGGGTGCCGAACTCCTCGGGGAAGAAGGCCTCCAGTCGCCTGCGTATTCCGGGCCTGCTGTGGCGCAAGCCGATGATGTCGCTGGTCACGGCGATCGCTACGTTGAAGCTCAGGTCGGCGAGCTGGGCCTGACCGGTGGCGCGCAGTACCGACAACTGTTCCTCGACGATCCGCACGATGACCTCGCGGTAGTGCTCGCTCACGCGGCGGGGTGTGAAGAACCGGGCGGTCTGGCGCCGCTGTTCGCGGTGTCCGGGACCGTCCTGGTAGAGGACGGGACGACGGATCCGCCGGGGCAGTTTCTCCACCGTTTCGATGCCGAGACCGGCCTGCACCGTCTCGGAGCTGCGCAGCACGGCACGGGCAGCCGCGTAACCGTGAACCTGCCAGCTGCCGTCGGCCGCGCGGCTCACCGGGCATCCGGGTGGCCCGCTGTTCCTGTCGATCTTACGTGCGCTGTTCTGTCCGTCGCTCATCGGGCCAACCCCCTTGGCGCTTCGACCACACGGCGCTCAGGTTCTGCCCAAAGGAGAGGTACGGCAAAGCAGTTGCACCCGGCGAACCGTTCGGCCACTTGGGCGCGAACTGCGGTGCACCCGGCCGTGGGCACCGTTCGACGTTGGCCGCCAAGTGGACGCGGCCCTGAACACTTCAGTGACGCTCGTGATCGTATGCCTCGATGTTTCGTTTGCGGGACCGTTTCGGCAGTGGGGGTGGCTCGCCGCCAGCGGCGGCCCGCAGATCCCCGTACGCCCTCGCCGTGAACTGGGCGCTTGCCAAGGCGAGTTCGCGGGAGATGAGCTGGCGGATGATCCGCAGCAACCGCCGGCCTTCTTCGTCATCGATCTCGCGAACGCGTACTCGCTCGGCCACCCGCATAGCTTGGCGGCCCGGAGGCCGCTCAAGCGATCACTCGGGCCGCGCGTCGCCCCAACAGGGTGAAGGTTGCCTGATGCGGCACTAGTGGTGCTAGCGATAGTCCGTCTGTACACCACTTTCGGTTACCCCCTTGCAACGGCCCCCCGGTCGTCGGCTGCGTCGATCTCCTTTTGGAGTTTGATCGCCTGGACGATGTTCCCGTTGAGTGTCTTGCGAATGATGGGATCGGTGATCCCCCATGCGTTTATGGCCTCTTCTGGAGAGAGTGCTGCTGAGGCTACCGCCCGGCTTGGGGGTTCGGGCCCTTGTTCGTCAGGAATAAGGCCGCTTTCAACCAACATCGTTCGATGATCAAGGTTGAGAACCGTCGCCCACGTCGTCAGTTGGGAGGGGAGCGGCAAAGTCTTGCCGTCCAGTGTTCGGCTGATCGTGGTGAGGTTCAGTCCGGTCACGGTCGCCAGTTGTGCTCGGCCGCCCTGCCGCGGGCGGACGTCGTACCCGGCCGCGACCGCGGCCTCGGTAAGAAACGCGCCGACCCGCCGCGCCTGAGCTTGTCGTTTTGCCCGGGTCCCGTGGGGGGGACCTTCCATGCTCCGCATGCCCGGAGGGTAGCGCGCACGCGTGCAAGTTACACACTGCTTGCACGTATGCGTATGTGCAGGTGAGGGCCAAGAAGGGCGTTCTTGCAGGACAGTCTGTGATTACGTATGTATGTACGGATTGAAAACTTCTCATCTGACTTCACACTGGCGACTGACGCAGGCATGATGAACCGCCCCGGGTAGGTCGGAGACTCTAGATCGTGGTTGTGGCCTGGGGTTTCTTGGTTGTCCGGTAGTAGGTGGCTTCGTATTCGGCCGGTG
>NZ_JBVHHL010000051.1:0-56788 GCF_055561075.1 Streptomyces sp. NPDC022910 | reverse complement strand
GACCTCGGTCACGTTCCGACCGGAGGAGCGAACCAGCTCCACCGCGTCCCGCTTGAACTCGGCCGTGTACCGCTTGCTCATGTTGCTCTTGCCACCTCAACCTGGACTGCTTCCTCCGGGACCCAACCGTCCCAGTATCAGGCTGTCCAGCTCAGCGGGGGAACTTCACAGCGCACCTACCCCCTGCGCTCCTACGTGCGCTGTGCGGACGCCGCATGTTCGGCAAGACCAGCAAGGGCCGACCTCACTATGTCTGCTACCGCGACGATGTTCACCATCGCAACGCCGACTGGTTTCCCCACCACCCCAAGGCACTATGGGTCAGCGAGAAGATCCTCCTCAACGCGGTCCACTGGTTCTTCGGCGAACGCGTCCTCGGCCCGCGCCGTCGCGAACATCTCTGCACCCAGCTGGCTGCCGCAGAACCCTCCGTCAGCGGCGACGACGCTCAGAGAGCGGAACAGCTCCGCGACGAGATCAAGGTCATCGAACGCGGCAAAGAACGTCTCCTCGACGAGCTCGACGAACATGAGGAGGCCGGTGACCCGGAAACCACTCGTGAGTTCCGCCGTAGCATCCGCGAACGCTTCGATCGCCATGAGCGTAAGCGCCGCGAACTGGTCACCCGCCTCCACCAGTACGAAAAGCGGGCCGGGGGCGAGGAGGAGCAGAACGCGGATCTCATCGACTTCCTGCCCCGACTCGGCGCAAGCCTCGCGAAGCTGCCCGAAGCCGAGCAGCGCCGCCTCTACGACGCTTTTCAGCTGGAGGTCCACTACCTGAGACCCCGCCGAGAGATCCGGCTCCAGGTGACCGTCTCGGGTGCGACGGTCGAAGAGCTCGGCCGCTTGACGCGGCAAGTGGTCGCCCCGCTCACAGTGGCCGGTGCGGTGAGTGACCAGCCATGTTTTGGGCGCCCCCGGCAGGACTCGAACCTGCGGCCAAGCGCTTAGAAGGCGCTTGGTGGATCTTGAGTCGCACCCTTGCTGACCTGCCTTTCTTTTCGTGCCGCGCGCGTCACCGACTGGCCTTCGACACGCGCTCGACACGGCTCGGCCTACTCGTACACGGTCGCCGCTTGCAGAGCTCGGGCGAAGAACGTCCAGTCACCGCCGGGCGGCAACTCCCGGCCGGTGTTGCCGTACCAGCCGTCCGCGTCGTCGATCCAGGCGGCCAAGGCCTCCAAGAAGCTCGGAAGGTCCGCGTTCTCCCACGAGCTTCCTTCCTCGGCGTGACTGCGGCGCAAGGAACGAACGACCCCGCGCGGGCGCACGGGGCAGCGCCGCCATCGACGCGATCTTCGCGTAGCCACGGCCGGTCGGCAGGGCCCGTGGAGCGTGGCCCGCAGCCCGCCGCGGGCAAAGCCCCAGAGAAGTCCCAGAGATGCCGCCGCACCCCTCCCTGACCCGCTAAGTAGCGGGTCAGGGAGGGGTGCGGCGGCACTCGCGCATCAGATGTCCCGGAACGTCTCGATCTGCGCACCGACCGAGTTGAGCCGCTCGGCCAGGTCCTCGTAGCCGCGGTTGATGACGTACACGTTCCGCAGCACGGACGTGCCCTCGGCCGCCATCATCGCCAGCAGCACGACCACGGCGGGCCGCAGCGCTGGCGGGCACATCATCTCGGCGGCACGCCAGCGGGTCGGGCCCTCGACCAGCACCCGGTGCGGGTCCAGCAACTGAAGGCGTCCGCCGAGGCGGTTGAGGTCCGTCAGATAGATGGCCCGGTTGTCGTACACCCAGTCGTGGATCAGCGTCTTGCCCTGTGCGGAGGCCGCGATGGCCGCGAAGAAGGGGACGTTGTCGATGTTCAGGCCGGGGAAGGGCATCGGGTGGATCTTGTCGATCGGCGCCTCCAGCTTGGAGGGACGAACGGTCAGGTCCACCAGCCGGGTACGGCCGTTGTCGGCGAAGTACTCGGGCGTGCGGTCGTGGTCGAGACCCATCTCCTCCAGCACCGCGAGCTCGATCTCGAGGAACTCGATCGGCACCCGGCGCACCGTCAGCTCCGACTCGGTGACGACCGCGGCCGCCAGCAGGCTCATCGCCTCGACCGGGTCCTCGGAGGGGGAGTAGTCCACGTCGACGTCGATGGTCGGCACGCCGTGCACGGTGAGTGTGGTGGTGCCGATGCCCTCCACCTCGACGCCGAGCGCCTCCAGGAAGAAACAGAGGTCCTGGACCATGTAGTTGGAGGAGGCGTTGCGGATGACCGTGACCCCGTCGTGGCGGGCGGCGGCCAGCAGCGCGTTCTCGGTCACGGTGTCCCCGCGCTCGGTCAGCACGATCGGCCGGCCGGGGGTGACGGACCGGTCCACCACGGCGTGGTAGTGCCCCTCGGTCGCGGTGACGTCGAGCCCGAACCTGCGCAGCGCGATCATGTGCGGCTCGACGGTGCGCGTACCCAGGTCGCAGCCGCCCGCGTACGGCAGCCGGAAACGGTCCGTGCGGTGCAGCAGCGGACCGAGGAACATGATGATGGACCGCGTACGGCGGGCGGCCTCGGCGTCGATGGCGTTCAGGTCGAGGTCGGCGGGCGGCACGATCTCCAGATCGATCCCGTCGTTGATCCAACGGGTCCGCACACCGATCGATCCGAGCACCTCGAGAAGGCGGTACACCTCCTCGATGCGGGCGACCCGGCGCAGCACCGTGCGCCCCTTGTTGAGCAGGGAGGCGCACAGGAGTGCCACGCAGGCGTTCTTGCTCGTCTTCACGTCGATGGCGCCGGACAGCCGGCGGCCGCCGACCACCCGCAGATGCATGGGGCCCGCGTAGCCCAGGGACACGATCTCGCTGTCCAGGGCTTCACCGATTCGGGCGATCATCTCAAGGCTGAGGTTCTGATTGCCGCGCTCGATGCGGTTCACGGCACTCTGACTGGTGCCGAGCGCCTCGGCGAGCTGTGTCTGAGTCCAGCCACGGTGCTGGCGGGCGTCACGGATGAGCTTGCCGATGCGTACGAGGTAGTCGTCTGACATGAGGTTGAGGCTATCTCAGATATGAGATGGCGCTTCTTGGGGGGTCCGTTCGGGTGAGTGACCGTCAGTGACGCCTGGTGGAACGGGTACGACGCCACCCGAAAGGTCCCGGCAAATCCATCGATGTCGTACGACGTCCGGTACTGCTGCGCGTGTGACGTGGCCCGTGCCTACCGCCGGTGGTGAGGGACCAGGAGCGCTTGTTGATGTTCAGGCGTACTCCGGGCAGGATCCGGAAACTCTTGCGGAACGTGAGCGACATGCGGTGTCTCCTTCCGGTTGCCGACTCATGTCGGATACCCCGGCCAGGCGAACTGATGGCACCAAGCGGCCGTCCGCGCGGGGGAGTGGAGCGGAGGGTGTTCAGCCGGCGGATTCGACCGCCTGCGAGAAGTCGCCCCGGGTTGCGGCATCGGATCCGTGGGACTCCTTCGCGCTGGTCGCCTCGCGGAGGACCGTCCGCATGGCGCGGACGTCACGGCCGGCCTTCCTCCTCCTTGAGCATGTTGCGTTCGGCCGCATGGCGTAGCGCTTCCGTCGTTCGGCCTCCTGCCGGCCTGACGCGCGGCCGTGGTGAGCGCACGGGGGCGGCAGCGCGCAGGGCCGGGTCGGGCCGCGCATGACCATCCCGCGCCCATGTACTAGAGTTATCTCGACATCGAGATATCTGCCGAGGCGCCCCGCAGCCACCCGCTTGGTAAGCATTACCTAACTTAGTCTTACCTTAGCGGATCGGCCAAGCCGTCGTGGCGGCAGGATTGCGGTGGTACGCGCACATCAATGAAGGAGACTGTCGTGTCGGCGAACAGCTTCGACGCCCGCAGCACGCTGCAGGTGGGCGACGAGTCGTACGAGATCTTCCGGCTGGACAAGGTGGAGGGCTCGGCCCGCCTGCCGTACAGCCTCAAGGTCCTGCTGGAGAACCTGCTCCGCACCGAGGACGGCGCGAACATCACCGCCGACCACATTCGCGCCCTCGGCGACTGGGACTCGCAGGCCCGGCCGTCGCAGGAGATCCAGTTCACGCCGGCCCGCGTGATCATGCAGGACTTCACCGGCGTGCCCTGTGTCGTCGACCTCGCCACCATGCGCGAGGCCGTCAAGGAGCTCGGCGGCGACCCGGCCAAGATCAACCCGCTGGCCCCGGCCGAGCTGGTCATCGACCATTCCGTCATCGCCGACAAGTTCGGCACGAACGACGCCTTCAAGGTGAACGTCGACCTGGAGTACGGCCGCAACAAGGAGCGCTACCAGTTCCTGCGCTGGGGCCAGACCGCCTTCGACGAGTTCAAGGTCGTCCCGCCGGGCACCGGCATCGTCCACCAGGTGAACATCGAGCACCTGGCCCGTGTCGTGATGGTCCGCGACGGCAAGGCCTACCCGGACACCCTGGTCGGCACCGACTCGCACACCACCATGGTCAACGGCCTGGGCGTCCTCGGCTGGGGCGTCGGCGGCATCGAGGCCGAGGCCGCCATGCTCGGCCAGCCGGTCTCCATGCTCATCCCGCGCGTCGTCGGCTTCAAGCTCACCGGCGAGCTGCCCACCGGCACCACCGCCACCGACCTGGTGCTGACCATCACCGAGATGCTCCGCAAGCACGGCGTGGTCGGCAAGTTCGTCGAGTTCTACGGCGAGGGTGTGGCGGCCACGAGCCTCGCCAACCGCGCCACCATCGGCAACATGTCGCCGGAGTTCGGCTCCACCGCCGCGATCTTCCCGATCGACGACGAGACCCTGAAGTACCTGCGCCTGACCGGCCGCTCCGACCAGCAGGTCGCGCTCGTCGAGGCGTACGCCAAGGAGCAGGGCCTCTGGCTGGACCCGAAGGCCGAGCCGGACTTCTCCGAGAAGCTCGAGCTGGACCTGTCGACGGTCGTCCCGTCCATCGCCGGCCCGAAGCGCCCGCAGGACCGCATCGTCCTGGCCAACGCCGCCGAGCAGTTCAAGCAGGACGTCCGCAACTACGTGGACAGCGTGGACGAGGCGGGCCAGGAGTCCTTCCCGGCCTCCGACGCCCCGGCCGTCCACCCCAACGGCGCGCCGTCCAACCCGGTCCAGGTCACCGCCTCCGACGGGACGACCTACACGCTCGACCACGGTGCGGTGACGGTCGCGGCCATCACCTCCTGCACCAACACCTCGAACCCGTACGTCATGGTCGCCGCCGCCCTGGTGGCGAAGAAGGCGGTCGAGAAGGGCCTGACCCGCAAGCCGTGGGTCAAGACCACCCTCGCCCCGGGTTCGAAGGTCGTCACCGACTACTTCGACAAGGCGGGCCTGACCCCGTACCTCGACAAGGTCGGCTTCAACCTGGTCGGCTACGGCTGCACCACCTGCATCGGCAACTCCGGTCCGCTGCCGGAGGAGGTCTCCAAGGCCGTCAACGACCACGACCTCGCGGTCACCTCGGTCCTCTCCGGCAACCGGAACTTCGAGGGCCGGATCAACCCCGACGTCAAGATGAACTACCTGGCCTCCCCGCCGCTGGTCGTCGCCTACGCCCTCGCGGGCTCCATGAAGGTGGACATCACGCGTGACGCCCTGGGCACCGACCAGGACGGCAACCCGGTCTTCCTGAAGGACATCTGGCCGTCCGAGGCCGAGGTCAACGACGTCGTCGCCAACGCCATCGGCGAGGACATGTTCAACAAGTCCTACCAGGACGTCTTCGCGGGCGACGCCCAGTGGCAGTCCCTGCCGATCCCGACCGGCAACACCTTCGAGTGGGACGCCGAGTCGACCTACGTCCGCAAGCCCCCGTACTTCGAGGGCATGGAGATGGAGCCGGCCCCGGTCACCGACATCGCCGGCGCCCGCGTGCTCGCCAAGCTGGGCGACTCGGTCACCACCGACCACATCTCCCCGGCCGGTGCCATCAAGGCCGACACCCCTGCGGGCAAGTACCTCACCGAGCACGGTGTCGAGCGCCGCGACTTCAACTCCTACGGTTCCCGCCGCGGCAACCACGAGGTCATGATCCGCGGTACGTTCGCCAACATCCGCCTGCGCAACCAGATCGCGCCGGGCACCGAGGGCGGATACACCCGCGACTTCACCCAGGCAGACGCGCCGGTGTCGTTCATCTACGACGCCTCGCGCAACTACATCGAGCAGGGCATCCCGCTGGTCGTCCTGGCCGGCAAGGAGTACGGCTCCGGCTCGTCCCGCGACTGGGCCGCGAAGGGCACCGCGCTGCTCGGCGTGAAGGCCGTCGTCGCCGAGTCCTACGAGCGCATCCACCGCTCGAACCTCATCGGCATGGGCGTCCTGCCGCTGCAGTTCCCGGAGGGCTCCTCGGCCGAGAGCCTCGGCCTGACCGGCGAGGAGACCTTCTCGATCTCCGGCGTGACGGAGCTCAACGAGGGCCGCACCCCGAGCACGGTGAAGGTCACCACCGACACCGGTGTCGAGTTCGACGCGGTCGTCCGCATCGACACCCCTGGTGAGGCCGACTACTACCGCAACGGCGGCATCATGCAGTACGTGCTGCGCAGCCTGATCCGCAACTAAGCGCTTCGGTCGGCTCGTTGGGCCGCAACCCCGGCAACGGGGTTGCGGCCCGATGTCGTCCTGGGCGGGGGAACCGGGCCCGCTTCCCCGGACCCCAAATGGCACCGGCTCGGTCGGAACACAGGATTCCCTCAGTGAACCGGGACACGATCGCTACATGTCTGGCACGACTGTCCCCCGAAGCGGCCGCGTCCGTGTTCTGATCGTCGATGACGAGCCCGGGCTCACCGAACTGCTGTCCGTGGCCGTCACCGAGGCGGGCTGGCGGCCCTACCCCGCGGCCGACGGGCAGACCGCGCTGCGGATCGCGCGCGGCTGCGCTCCGCACGCCGTCGTCCGACGGGACGACGGGCCCGGGATTGCACCCGCGCTCCTCCCGACGGTCTTCGACCGTTTCACCCGGGCCGACACCTCCCGCTCCCGTGCCCCCGGCGCGCAGGGCGGTTCGGGTCTGGGCCTCACGATCACGGCCGCGATCACGGCGGCACACGGCGGCCGCATCCGGGTGGACAGCGTGCCCGGCCGTACGGAGTTCACCCTCGAACTTCCGGCGGCGGGAACGTCGTTCCCCGTCGGGGAGCCGCCGTCGGCCGGGAGGCCCCCGGCTTCGGCAGCGGCCTCCAGGCCGCTCGGCAGCCCTGCCTGAGGGACACCGCCTAGATCCAGCCCGCGGCCTGAGCTATCGCGAACGGCGCGGGGACCAGGGTCGTCATGCCGAGCCACAGGTTCAGCGGCCTGCCCTCCTGCCAGGGAACGAGGACGTCCACCACCAGGACCATGCCGAGGACGAACGCACCGCCCAGCACCGCGCCGAACGTCATGCCGACCGTGTTGTCCGGCGACCCCTTGGCGCAGCCGAAGCCGTCGGTGCAGGGGATCAGTGCGTATCTGGTCAGCAGCCACCGCACGCACACGCCCGGGACGATCGCGGCCAGTCCGATGAGGAGGTTCGCCACCCCAGCCGCCCACCAGGAACCGGCGGTGCCCTTCTTGCGGCCACCGTTCGTACCGGAACCGTGCACAGCGCGCCCTCTCCCCACTCGTTGCGTTCGTACAGGTAGATGACCAGGGGAGCACCCGGGTTGCCCTGCGCGCCCCCCAGTGCGGCCAACATCGCCCCCACGGGTGACGTCCCGTGATTTCAGGGTCTCGTCCGCGGCCCTGTGATGGTCGCGTACATGACAATGCGCAAAACGATGACCGAGCTCGACGGTCTTCTTCGGCGGCAGCGCTACCTGAACATCTCCGCACCACCGCTGACGCAGGCTCGGGGCGGACCGGGTGGCCGGTGTGTCGAGCCACCCGGTCCGCGAGCCGGTCCGGCCCGGGGGGAGAGGGCCGGACCGGGTGATAAGTGGCTTGTGTGCTACCAGTGGGCGCGACAACGTTGTCTAGATGGTCTGTACATGACTGTACTCCCTGAGCGGACAACGATGTCAAGACCGTTCGCCCGTAAGGCTGACGCGCCGAACCGGACCTCCTGAAGCGCCGACTCCGATCGGTGTCCGCAGGCGGTCTTCCGCGGTACAGGTGGCGCGCGTTACTGTCCCTGCGGCTTGTGCGACCCGTGGTGCGCGACCCGTCCGAAAGAGGAGGGGCCGCGTCATGCGTTTCCGTCCGACGTCCCTGCTGCTGGCCGCCGCCCTGGCGGTCGGCGGCGCCACCCCGGCGCTCGCCGCGAGCGCCCCACCACCCGATCTGGTCCGGGATCCCACCGCGTACGTCGACCCGCTCATCGGCACCAGAAACGGCGGCAATGTCTTCCCGGGCGCCGTCGTCCCGTTCGGCATGCTCTCCTGGAGCCCCGAGAACACCCGGGGCGACGCGACGAGAACGGTCGCGCCCGGCGGCTACCAGTACGACGCCACCCGCATCCGAGGCTTCAGTCTCACCCACATGTCCGGCACGGGATGCGCGGGCGGCAGCGGCGACATCCCCTTCTTCCCGTACTCGGGCGAGGTCACCTCCTCGCCGGCGAGCGACACCAAGGACGCGGTGTACGCCGCCGACTTCACGCACGCCGACGAGACCGCCGAGCCCGGCCACTACAAGGTCGGCCTGTCCTCCGGTGTGACGGCGGATCTGACGGCCACCACGCGCACGGGTTCGGGCCGCTTCACCTTCCCCGCGGACGCACCGGCCTCGGTGCTGATCCGAACCGCCAACTCCGAGGTGGGGTCGTCGGATTCGTCCCTCACGATCGACCCGGCGACCCGCACGGTCTCCGGCTCGGTCACCTCCGGCAACTTCTGCGGCTACCTCGACCCGGAGGGTCAGCGCAGCTACTACACCCTCTACTTCACGGCCCGGTTCGACCGCGACTTCACGTCGACCGGCACCTGGCAGGACGACAAACTGAGTCCGGGCTCGCCCCACGCGAGCGGTGACACCGGAGGCTTCTCGCACGGCGGCAGACCCGTGGCGGGCAAGGGAGCGGGCGGATACGTCCAGTTCGCGCCCGGCTCCGGACCCGTGAACGTCAAGGTCGGCATCTCGTACGTGAGCCAAGCGGGCGCGGAGGCCAACCTGAGGGCCGAGAACCCGGAAGGACGGTCCTTCGAGTCCGTGCGGGACGCGGCCCGCCGCGCCTGGCGCGAGCATCTGGGCGCGATCCGCGTCGGCGGCGGCACGGACGACGACCGCACCACCTTCTACACGGCGCTCTACCACGCCCTCCTGCATCCGAACGTCATCAGCGACGCCGACGGCCGCTACCGCGGCAGCGACGCCGCCGTGCACCGGGTGGGCCGCGGCCACGCGGCCCAGTACGGCACCTTCTCCGGCTGGGACATCTACCGCGACCAGGTACAGCTGCTGACCCTGCTGAACCCGGACACCGGATCGGACATGGCCCAGTCCCTGTACGAACTGGCCGGGCAGAACGGCGGAGTCTGGGACCGCTGGCTGCACGGCGCGAACGGCACGCACATCATGAACGGCGACCCGTCGCCGACCGTCCTCGCGGGCATCCGCGCCTTCGGCGGCAGGGACTTCGACCTGCGCGGCGCGCTCGACTCACTGGTGAAGGCGGCGACGGTGCCGACGCAGCAGGACCTCTCCGCCGCGGGCAAGCCGGTACTGTCGGTCGGCCAACGCCCCTCCCTCGACAAGTACCTCGAGCACCACTACATGCCGTCGGTGTCCAACGCGTGGGGCGGCGCGGCCGAGACGCTGGAGATGTCGACGGCGGACTTCTCGCTCTCCCAACTGGCCGCGGCGGAAGGGAAGAAGGACACCGCCACCACCTTCGCGCGCCGCTCCCAGTGGTGGCAGAACAACTTCAACCTCGCGGCCGATCCCAGCGGCGGTTACATCGCCAACCGCAAGGCGGACGGCAGCTGGGTCACCGGCTTCACCCCGGCGACCGGCAACGGCTTCGTGGAGGGGACGGCGGCCCAGTACACCTGGATGGTGCAGCACAACCCGGCCGGTCTGTTCGCCGCCATGGGCGGAAGGGACAAGGCGCTGGCCCGGCTGGACGCCTTCTTCCACGACACCGACGGCGGCTGGTCGTTCACCGGCAGCGGCGGCGACAAGTCCGAGCTGGACAACGAGCCGTCGATCAACGTGCCGTACCTGTACGACTACGCGGGCGCGCCCTCCAGGACACAGGAAACGGTACGGGCGGCGATGAACGAGCTCTGGTCGACGAAGCCCGAGGGCATCCCCGGCAACGACGACCTCGGCGCGATGTCGTCCTGGTACGTCTTCTCGGCGCTCGGCATGTACCCGCAGGTGCCGTCCCGGGCCGAACTCGTCCTGGCCTCCCCGCTGTTCCCGCGCGTCCACATCGACCGGCCACACGGCAACGACATCGAGATACGGGCCGAGGGCGCGGGCAAGGAGGCGCCGTACGTGCGGTCGCTGAAGGTCAACGACCGTACTTCCGACCGCCCTTGGCTCCCCGCTTCCTTCGTCCGGGACGGCGGCCGTCTGGACTACAGCCTCTCCGGGACCCCGGACCGCACCTGGGGCACGGACCCGGCCGACGCGCCGCCCTCCTTCCGGGAGGGCGAACAGCCGTACCAGATCGGCGTCGGACCCACCACCGCGACCCTCGCGCCGGACGGCAGCACCACGCTCGGTATCCGCGCCCTGGCGCTGAGCGGCGGCACGGGTCCCGAGGTGCGGTTCTCGGTCGAGACCCCGGACGGAGTGACGGCGAGCCCCGCCGAGGGCACGGTGAAGGACGGCGCGCAGGAGATCACCCTGACCGCGGACAAGGCCGCCCGACAGGGGTTCTACGACGTGAAGGTCACCGTGACCTCGAGGGACACCTCCTACGCACAGCCGGTGGCGCTGACCGTCGCGGCTCCCGGCACGCTCCTGGCCGCCTACAACAACACGGGCATCTCGGACGACACGGGTGACCACGACGAGGCCGACTACGACGGCGGCGGCTGGAGCTACTCGCGCCAGGCGCTCGCGGACGCCGGCCTCACAGCGGGCAAGCAGGGCACGGTCGACGGTCTCTCCTTCACCTGGCCCAGCTCGCCGTCGGCCCGCCCGGACAACGCGTCGGCGACGGGCCAGAGCATCGAACTCCCCAGTCCAGCGGCGAGGTTGAGCTTCGTCGGCAGCGCGGTCAACGGCAACCAGCAGACGAAGGCGACCGTCGCCTACACCGACGGTACGACGGACACGGTCGACCTCTCCTTCACCGACTGGACCGTCGGCGGCGGTTCCGGAACGGTCCAGTACGGCAACGAGATCGTCGCGAAGACGACGTACCGCAACGTCGCCGGAGCCGACAAGGACCCGGTGGCGACCTACGTCTTCGCCACGAAGCCCTACGACGCCCCGTCCGGCAAGACGATCAAAAGCGTGACACTTCCGGACAATGCGGATCTGCACGTGTTCACCCTCGCGGTGAGCTGAGCCGTGGCACCCGACGAAGGCGACCCATGAGGAAAAGGGGCGGGCGCGGAGGGAACTCCGCGCCCGCCCTTTCCCGCGTGCGATGGGTCAGGCCAGCAACTCCACCTCCGCCAGGGTCGATTCCCCGCTCAGGACCAGGCGGTAGTGGGTGTACGAGCCGGTGCGCGGGACCGAGAACGCCCTCGTCTGCCGGTCCCAGCGGAAGGATTCACCCGAGCGTTCGTCCAGCGTCGTCCACTGCGTGCCGTCCTGGGATGCCTGCAGGGTCCAGCCCGTGGGTGCCTTCGTGTGGTCCGCCGGGGACGTCAGGGTGTACTGCACCGCCTTCGTGGGGTCCGTGACCGGAAGGTCCACGCTCGTCACGCTCGCCTCCGTAGCCGACGTGTTGTCGAAGAGCGGTCCGTCACCCCCCAGCACGTCCGCACGCGGCGACGGCACCTTGTCGTCCTGCGTGATCGACACCGGCGCCGCGTTCTTGCCGGTGCCCCAGGCCGACGGCCGCGGACCCATGTCGAAGTCCAGCACCCCGCCCTTGGCCAGCAGCGCGTGCGGAAGCGACGTGGACGTCCACGGCTTGCCGTTCACCTTCAGGCCCTGGACGTACACGTTCCTGGTGCTGTTCTTCGGAGCCTTGATCACCAGTTTCTCGCCGTTCTCCAGGTGCACCGTCGCCTTGGTGAACAGCGGCGACCCGATGGCGTACTCTCCGCTGCCCATCACCAGCGGATAGAAGCCCAGCGCCGAGAACACGTACCAGGCCGACTGCTCGCCGTTGTCCTCGTCGCCGTGGTAGCCCTGCCCGATCTCGCTGCCGGTGTACAGGCGGGAGAGGACCTCACGGACGTTCGCCTGCGCCTTCCACGGCTGCCTTGCCGCGTCGTACATGTAGATCACGTGGTGCGCGACCTGGTTGGAGTGCCCGTACATGCCCAACCGGACGTCACGCGCCTCCGTCATCTCGTGGATGACACCGCCGTAGGAGCCCACGAACTCCGGGGAGGCCGTCTCCGGCGTCGCGAAGTACTCGTCGAGCTTGTCCGCCAGCTTGGCACGGCCGCCGTACAGGTTCGCCAGGCCCCGGCTGTCCTGCGGGGCCGTGAAGGCGTAGCCCCAGCCGTTCGTCTCCGTGTAGTCGTAGCCCCACACCCGCGGGTCGTACTGCGACGAGTCCAGCCGCCAGTTGCCCTGCGCGTCGCGGCCCTGGAAGAAGCCGGCCTTCGCGTCGAAGAGGTTGACGTAGTCCCGGGCGCGGTTGAGGAAGTACGCCGACTCGTCCTTGTAGCGCTTGTTGCCGGTCTTCTCGTAGAGCGCCTGGCCCATGCTCGCGATGCCGTAGTCGTTGACGTAGCCCTCCATCGCCCACGACAGGCCCTCGCCCGTGCTGGTGCTCGTGTAGCCGAGGAACGGCGAGGTCGCCATGCCCTTGCGGCCCACGCCGGACGAGGGCGGTGCGACCGTCGCGTTCTTCACCGCCGCGTCGTAGGCGGCCTCCGCGTCGAACTTCACGCCCTTCACATAGGCGTCCGCGAACGCCACGTCCGACGAGGTGCCCGTCATCAGGTCCGCGTAGCCGGGCGAGGACCACCGCGAGGTCCAGCCGCCGTCCTTGTACTGCTGCACGAAACCGTCGACCAGTTCGCCGGCCTGCTTCGGCGTGAAGAAGGAGTACGCCGGCCAGGTCGTCCGGTAGGTGTCCCAGAAACCGTTGTTGACGTACACCTTGCCGTCGACGATCTTCGCCCCGGTGTGGGTGGGCGTGTCCGGGCCCGTCATCGGGGAGAAGGGGGACGCGTACTGGTAGGCCGATCCCACCTTCTCGAAGCCGGAGTTGGGGTAGAGGTACAGCCTGTAGAGCGAGGAGTACAGCGTCGTCAGCTGGTCGGCCGTCGCGCCCTCGACCTCGATCGTGCCGAGCAGCTTGTCCCACGCCCGCTGCGCTTGTGCCTTGACCTCGTCGAACGACGTTCCGTCCGGGATCTCCTGGCGCAGATTGTCCTTCGCCTGCTCGAGGCTGATGAGCGAGGTGGCGAGGCGGAGGGTCACGGTGTGGTCGGCGCCCGGCTTGAAGCGCAGATACCCCTTCACCCCGGAGGCCGCCCCGTCCGTCACGGGTGCGTCGAACACGCCGTACACGAACAGCCGCGTCGCGCCCGTCGACAGGCCGGACTTCACGTCGGAGAAGCCGGTGACGATCCCGCTGTCCTTGTCGAGGGTCAGCCCGGCCTGCTCGGTCACATTGTCGAAGATCACGCTCGCGTCGTCGCCGGGGTATGTGAACCGCAGCACCGCCGCATGGTCCGTCGGCGTCATCTCCGCTTTCAGACCGTTCTCGAAGGTCACCCCGTAGTAGTACGGGCGCGCGGTCTCCTTCTCGTGCCGGAACGCCAGCTCCCGGGCTTCGCGGCCGGTGTCGGGGGTGCCGGAGGCGGCCGACGGCATCACCTGGAAGGTCTGCCGGTCACCCATCCAGGGACTGGGCTCATGGCTCGCGCTGAACGCCTGAATCGTGGGCAGATTGTCCGCGTTATTGGCCCGGGCGTAGTCGTACAGCCAGCTGAGCGAGCCCGCGTTGGTGACCGGCGTCCAGAAGTTGAAGCCGTGCGGCATCGCGGTCGCCGGGAAGTTGTTGCCCCGGGAGAAGGCGCCGCTGGAGTTGGTGCCGCGGGTCGTCAGCGCGTAGTCCGACAGATGCGCCTTCGGCCTGTCCGGTGGCGCGACCTTCAGGGAGAGGTCGTCCAGCCAGCCACGGAACTTCGCCGGCCCGTTGGGTGAGTCGTACGCGACCAGGATGCGGTCCACGGTCTTTCCGTTCGCGACCGATCCGATCGCCGAGACCACGTTGTTCCACTGGTTGACGTACAGGACCTTGGCCGCGCCCTGCCCCTGCGGGGTCAGCGGGAAGCCGTGCTGGTCGAGCGCCCCGAGGCCGCTGAGATAGGTGCCGTCCGTGAAGGCCAGGTCGACGGAGACGTTCGTGGCGTCGTAGTCCCGGTCCCCGTCCGCCATCGACGGGAAGATCCGGTACGACAGCTGGGTGCCCCGCTCGACGCCGACGTTCACGTCGAAGACCTTGTTGTACGAGTACGCCCGCCCGTTCGCCGTGTGTGTCCCCGCGTACCGCAGGGCCCGCTTGCCCGTGAAACCCGCGCCCGCCTTGGCGGTGGGGGAGCCGAAGGGGCCGCGGTCCACCAGCGTGCGCATGTCCTTGGGCGTGGGTTCGGTGCTGTTGCCCGTGGAGAACTGCACGTCGGCGAGCTGGAGAATGTCCGCCCCGTGGTTCCTGGTGAAGTCGAGCCGGAAGTGCTCGTACTCGGCCGGCTCGGCGAGATCGTACGAGTTCGTCTGGAAGCGCTCGCCGAACGACGCGTCGGTGCGCGTGTCGAGGGTCTTCCAGTCCTTGCCGTCCGTGGAGCCCTGAAGGGTCCAGTCCGCCGGGTCGCGCTCCGCGAAGTCGTTGGCCGACGTCAGCGCGTACGTCATCACCTTGACCGGTGCGTCGAAGTCGAACTCCACCCAGCCCGTCGACGCGAACGTGAGCCACTTGGTGCCCGGTTCGCCGTCGATCAGGTTCTCCTTGACCTCGCCGGCGCCCGTGTTCTCGGCGCTGGCACGGACATCGGTGACTTCATCCGTCACATTGCCCGGAATACCTGTCGTATACCCTCCGTCCACGCCGGACGCCCGCTTCGTGCCGTCCGCCGCCGTGTCCACGGTGTTCAGCCACGTCGGCGCCGGATCATCCGGTTCGAACGACGAGGTGAACTCCCGGCTGGCCGCTGCCGCTTGGACGGGCAGCGCCACGGCCGCGCCCTGTGTGGCCACCAGCAACGCGAAGGCGGCCGTTGCCACGACCGCCGTAGGAGCCCATCTGTGCCGAGATCTGTGCTGCATGCGCGAGCACCCTCCCTGCGCTGTGAAAATATGGACAACGTTGTCAATTCGCTGCGCAGGGACCAGTAGGTAGCCAAGTGGCCCGTGATGTCAAGGGTGTTGGCCGTGGCATTCGGGCTCAATGCGGCGGATATCCCCTTCGAGAGGCGCACGGGCACCCCTTATTTCCGCGAGGTCTCAACTCGGAAAAGCAAAGCGTCAACCTTGCATTCGATCTTGCCCAGTTGGCGGGAAGTGGACTATACCTGTCGGCGTCCGGGTCAGCCGTCTTCTGCGGTACGACGGCTGTGGGCAGGCACGACCGGGGGAATAAGGAGGCGGCGCGACCGTATCGGACACGACCGACTGCCCTGCCGTACCGCTGAATCCCTCGTGAACGACCCCAGCTTCACCATCACCGCGGTGCCGGGAGGATCCGGTTCACCGCCTGAGTCCTGGAGAAGGCGAGGACTTCAGCATGGGATCCACTTCCGGCGAGAACACCGCCCCCGAAGGCGTCGGCCGCCGTGATCTGATCAAGCGTTCCGCCGCGCTCGGTCTGATCGCCGTCCCCACGATGAGCTTTCTTTCCGCCTGTGCCAGCGGTGGCGGGGACGACCAGGGGAAGGCCAAAGCGGGCAAGAAGACCGCGAAGAACCCGCTCGGTGTCAATGACACCGCTCAGATGGAATTCGTATTGTTCGACGGCGGCTTCGGCAAGGAGTACGCCCAGGACGCGGTCAAGGTCTACGAGAAGGACTTCCCGAAGGCCAAGGTCAAGTTCTCGGCCACCCAGAAGATCCAGTCCACCCTGCAGCCTCGCTTCAACCAGGGCACTCCTCCGGACCTCATCGACAACTCCGGCGCCGAGCAGATGGACATGGGCGTCCTCGTCGGAAAGAACCAGCTCGCGGACCTGACCCCTTTGCTGGACGCCCCGTCGTACGACGATCCCACCAAGAAGGTCCGCGACACGCTGCGTCCCGGCATCGTGGAGATGGGCCAGTTCGACGGCAAGCCGGTCTGGATCCTGTACTACGCCTACACGGTGTACGGCGTCTGGTACTCGCAAAAGGCCCTCGACTCGCTCGAGGAGAAGTACCCGGAGACCTGGGACGAGATGCTCAAGGTCTGCGAGAAGGCCAAGAAGAAGGGCATGGCGGGCTGGACGTACGCGGGCAAGTACCCGTACTACCTCCCCTTCTCGCTGTATCCGATGATCGGCAAGGTCGGTGGTCGCGAGGTCCTGGACGCCATCGACAACCTGGAGCCCAACGCCTGGAAGCACCCCGCGGTCAAGGCCTGCTTCGAGGCCTACTACGAGCTCTACAAGAAGGGCTACATCCTCAAGGGCACGCCGGGCCTCGACCACATCCAGTCGCAGACCGCCTGGGCCAAGGGCAAGGCTCTGTTCATCCCGAACGGCTCCTGGGTGGAGAACGAGTCCGCGAACGTCATCCCCGGCGACTTCGACCTCGCGGTCTCCGCTCCCACCGGTCTCGACAGCTCCGACAAGATGCCGTTCGGCACCATCTGGGCCTCCGGCGGTGAGCCCTTCGTCGTTCCGGCCAAGGCGAAGAACGCCGAGGGCGGCATGGAGCAGTTGCGCATCATGCTCAGCGAAGCCTCGTCGAAGAACTTCACCGCCAAGGTGAAGTCCCTGACCGCGTACAACGGCGGTACCAGCGGCATCACCCTCACCCCTGGTCTGAAGTCCGGTGTCGCGGCGCTGGAGAAGGCCGGCGACAACGTCGTGAACCCGCGGCTCCAGGACTGGTACGTGCAGCTGCAGAAGGAGAAGATCGGCGTGGCCGGTCTCGGCGAGATGATGGCCGGTCGCCTCACCCCGGCCGAGGCCATCAAGAAGATCCAGGGCTTTGCCGACGAGGCCGCCAAGGACACGTCGATCAAGCACTACAAGCACCAGTGAGGATCCGTCACCAGCGGCAACACCCGCCCAGAGATCGGGGTCGGTAGCAATGCAGCACGGCAAGTACCGGTTCATTGTGGGGTTCCTGGCGGTTCCCCTGGGGCTGTACGCGCTCTTCGTCATCTGGCCGTTCATCCAGTCCATCTACTACTCGTTCACGGACTGGACCGGCCTGAGCCCCGAATTCAAGATGGTGGGCTTCGACAACTACAAGAGGATGCTCCATGACGACATCTTCTGGAAGTCGTTGCAGCACAGCCTGCTGTTTGCCTTGGTGCTGCCGCTGGTGACGCTCAGCCTGGCGCTGTTCTTCGCCTTCATGATCAATGTGGGCGGCCGGCACCGGAGGGGCGGCCCGGTGATCTCCGGCGTTCGCGGCTCGTCGTTCTACAAGATCGTCTACTTCTTCCCGCAGGTGCTGTCGATCGCCATCGTCGCCCTGCTGTTCGCCTTCGCGTACAACCCGGACAGCGGCGCGATCAACTCCCTGCTGCGCGGGATCGGGCTTGACAGCGTGCAACCGCTGTGGCTGGGCGACCCGAACCTCGCCCTGTGGTGCGTCATGGCGGTGCTCGTCTGGTCGACGGTCGGCTTCTTCGTGGTGCTGTTCTCAGCGGGTATGGCCTCCATCCCGGCGGATCTGTACGAGGCCGCGCTGCTGGACGGCGCCAGCCGGTTCACCACGTTCTTCCGGATCACCCTGCCGCTGTTGTGGGACACCGTGCAGTCCGGCTGGGTGTACATGGGCATCCTCGCCCTCGGCGCGGAGTCGTTCGCGGTCGTACAGATCATGACTACCGGGCCGGGCGGCCCCGACTACTCGACCACGGTCATGGTCCTGTACGTCTACCAGAAGGCCTTCCGTGACGGTCAGGCCGCCTACGCCACGACCATCGGTGTCGCCCTGCTCATCGTCACGCTGGCCTTCGCGGCCGTCGTGATGCGGCTGGGCCGACGCGAGCGGCTGGAGTTCTGATCACATGGAGACGACTGACACCCCCGCCCCCGTGCCGGCCGAGTCCGGTCTCCCCATTGCCAAGATCGACACGTCGGCCGGGAAGGCGCCCAGGGAGAAGAAGGAGGGCACCGTCCTCAACGTCTTCTCGCACGGGATCCTCGTCATCTGGGCCTTCATGGTGGTCATGCCGCTGCTGTGGGCGGTGATGACGTCCTTCAAGGACGACAGTTCCATTTTCGGCTCGCCCTGGTCACTGCCGGACAAGCTGCACTTCGACAACTGGGCGCGGGCCTGGACCGATGCCAACATGAGTGACTACTTCCTCAACACCGTTCTGGTGGTGGGCGGTTCACTCATCGGTACCCTGGTGCTCGGCTCGATGGCGGCCTATGTGCTGGCCAGATTCGATTTCCCGGGCAACCGCTTCATCTATTTCCTGTTCATCGGCGGCATGAGTTTCCCGATCATGCTGGCGCTGGTCCCGCTGTTCTACGTCGTGAACAACATGGGACTGCTGAACACGATTCACGGGCTCATCCTGGTCTACATCGCCTACTCCCTGCCTTTCACGGTGTTCTTCCTGACCGCGTTCTTCAGGACCTTGCCGACCTCGGTGGCGGAGGCCGCGTTCGTGGACGGGGCCTCGCACACCCGGACCTTCTTCCAGATCATGGTGCCGATGGCCAAACCCGGCCTGATCAGTGTGGGGATCTTCAACTTCCTGGGGCAGTGGAACCAGTACATGCTGCCGACGGTGCTCAACACCGACCCGGACAAGCACGTCCTCACCCAGGGGCTGGTGCAGCTGGCCGTCAGCCAGGGGTACAAGGGCGACTGGTCCGGTCTCTTCGCCGGTCTGGTCATGGCCATGCTGCCCGTGCTCGCCGCGTACATCATCTTCCAGCGGCAGGTGGTGCAGGGCCTCACGGCCGGCGCCCTGAAGTAGCCCCGGCTCTCCGCCGTGCCGACGCCGTCCCCGGCCGCCGGGGGCGGCGTCGGCGTGCGCGTCCCAGGGGTCTGTAGGCGTGTCCATGAACCCGGATGCGGTTCAACCTCTTGACGGGAGGCGACCCGAACGGCTCAGCTTAGAGTTCACTAGTTGGACATAGGCGGGGCCTCATCGAGGCGGCCCCGTGCTCAGGAGGTCGTCGTGGAGACTCCAGGGTCGCAGTCGTCGCTGCACCGAGCCAACCTGGAGCGGGTCGTACGTGCCGTGCGGCTGGCCGGCTCCCTCACGCAGGCGGAGATCGCGAGGACGACGGGCCTGTCCGCGGCGACGGTCTCCAACATCGTGCGGGAGCTGAAGGACGGCGGAACCGTCGAGGTCACGCCCACGTCGGCGGGCGGCCGCAGGGCCCGCAGCGTCTCTCTCAGCGGTGATGCCGGCATCGTGATCGGCGTCGACTTCGGGCACACCCATTTGCGCGTCGCGATCGGAAACCTCGCCCACCAGGTGCTCGCCGAGGAGTCCGAGCCGCTGGACGTGGACGCCTCGGCCGCGCAGGGCTTTGATCGAGCGGAAGAGCTGGTCAGCAGGCTGATAGAGGCCACCGGGGTGGACCGGTCCAAGGTCGCGGGCGTGGGCGTCGGCGTGCCCGGCCCCATCGACGTCGAGTCGGGAACGCTCGGCTCCACCGCCATCCTGCCGGGCTGGACCGGCGCCAGGCCCGCCGAGGAGCTGCGGGGGCGGCTCGGCGTGCCGGTGCACGTGGACAACGACGCCAACCTCGGCGCCCTCGGCGAGCTGGTCTGGGGCAGTGGCCGGGGGGTCAAGGACCTGGCGTACATCAAGGTCGCGAGCGGTGTGGGCGCCGGCCTGGTGATCGACGGCAAGATCTACCGCGGCCCCGGTGGCACGGCCGGAGAAATAGGGCATATTACTCTTGATGAATCCGGCCCCGTCTGCCGCTGCGGCAACCGGGGCTGCCTGGAGACGTTCGCGGCGGCGCGGTACGTCCTGCCGCTGCTCCAGCCCAGTCATGGCACCGATCTGACCATGGAAGGCGTGGTCAGGCTGGCGCGGGACGGTGATCCGGGCTGTCGTCGGGTGATCGCCGACGTCGGCCGTCACATCGGCAGTGGAGTCGCCAATCTCTGCAATCTGCTGAACCCGAGTCGAGTGGTCCTGGGCGGTGATCTCGCCGAGGCCGGGGAACTGGTTCTCGGGCCCATCAGGGAGTCGGTCGGCCGGTACGCGATCCCGAGCGCCGCGCGTCAGCTCTCCGTGTTGCCAGGGGCGCTCGGGGGCCGTGCGGAGGTGCTCGGAGCGCTTGCGCTCGCGCTCAGTGAGATGGGTGATTCAACCCTTTTGGACGGAACGCTTCCTGCGGTTGCACCTGCCTTCACTTAGAGAACGGATGGCACCGTTGCCATCTCGTTAAGGATTTACTTCTTGACGTCGCACGCGTGGCCGAGTTGACTTCCAGCCACCTCGGCCGCAACGACGCGGCCTCGTCAGGGAGGTTTCTGAAGTGAATACGCGTATGCGTCGTGCGGCCTTCGCCGTTGCTGCTGGTGCCATGGCCGTCTCGCTGGCCGCATGTGGCAGCGCCAAGGAGTCCGGTGGTGGCTCCTCCTCGTCGTCCTCGAGCGCCAAGAAGGGCGACGACATCAAGGTCGGTCTGCTTCTCCCCGAGAACCAGACCGCGCGTTACGAGAAGTTCGACCGCCCCTTGATCGAGAAGAAGGTCAAGGAACTCACGAACGGCAAGGGCACGATCGTCTACGCCAACGCCAAGCAGGACGCCAGCCTGCAGAACCAGCAGGTCGACACCATGATCACCAACAAGGTCGACGTGCTGATCGTGGACGCGGTGGACTCCGCGGCCATCAAGAACTCGGTCCAGAAGGCCAAGGACGCCGGTATTCCGGTCGTCGCCTACGACCGCCTGGCGCAGGGCCCGATCAGCGCCTACACCTCGTTCGACAACGAGACCGTCGGCAAGACCCAGGGCGAGGCCCTCCTCACGGCGCTCGGCTCCAAGGCCAAGTCCGGCAAGATCGTCATGATGAACGGCTCCGTCACCGACCCGAACGCCGCGCAGTTCAAGAAGGGCGCCCACGAGGTGCTCGACGGCAAGGTGAACATCGGCAAGGAGTACGACACCAAGGACTGGAAGCCGGAGAACGCCAACACCAACATGGAGGGCGCCATCTCCGCCCTCGGCAAGAAGAACATCATCGGCGTCTACTCCGCCAACGACGGCATGGCCGGCGGTATCATCACCGCCCTCAAGGCCGCCGGCATCTCCAACATCCCGGTCACCGGCCAGGACGCGGAGCTCGCGGGTGTGCAGCGCATCGTCGCCGGTACGCAGTACATGAGCGTCTACAAGCCGTACGCGCCCGAGGCCGAGGCCGCCGCCGAGATGGCCGTCGCGCTCGCCCAGGGCAAGGCGCTCGACTCGATAGCCAAGGACAAGGTCGACAGCCCGACCACCAAGCAGGTCCCGTCGGTTCTGGTCCCGGTCCAGTCGCTGACCAAGGACAAGATCAACGACACCGTCATCAAGGACGGCGTCTACACGGTCGCCGACATCTGCACCGCCCAGTACAAGGCTGCCTGCGACAAGATCGGTCTGAAGTAGTAGACCGAGAGTCCTTTCCCTGTAGGGGAATTCGCCCTTGAATTCCCCTACAGGACTGGCGAACGAAGGCTCCTCCGGCGCCCCGCTCTCACCAGCCCCGCAAGCTCGTAGCGGGGCGCCGGACGGAACATCCCCCCAACTTCTGCACAACCTCCCGCCGGTCAGGCGGCGAAGGAGATGGTTCACGTGTCCGCTACGCCCGTGCTGGCGTTGCGCGGGGTCTCCAAGCGGTTCGGTGCCGTACAGGCGCTCACCGACGTAGAGCTTGAGGTCCACGCCGGTGAGGTGGTCGCCCTCGTGGGCGACAACGGCGCCGGAAAGTCCACGCTGGTCAAGACGATCGCCGGCGTGCACCCCATCGATGAGGGCGTCATCGAATGGGAAGGCAAGCCCGTATCGATCAACAGGCCGCACGACGCCCAGAGCCTGGGCATCGCGACGGTGTACCAGGACCTCGCGCTGTGCGACAACATCGACGTCGTCGGCAACCTCTACCTGGGCCGCGAGATCATCAAGCGCGGTGTCCTGGACGAGGTCGAGATGGAGCGCCGCTCGCGCGAGCTCCTCGACACGCTGTCGATCCGCATCCCCAGCGTCCGTATCCCGATCGCCTCGCTCTCGGGTGGTCAGCGCCAGACCGTGGCCATCGCCCGTTCCATGCTCGGCGAGCCCAAGCTGGTGATACTCGACGAGCCCACCGCCGCCCTCGGCGTCGAGCAGACCGCGCAGGTTCTCGACCTCGTGGAGCGCCTGCGGGAGCGTGGTCTCGCCGTGGTCCTCATCAGCCACAACATGGCCGACGTGAAGGCCGTCGCCGACCAGGTGGCGGTGCTGCGTCTGGGACGCAACAACGGCATCTTCGAGGTCAAGTCGACCTCGCAGGAAGAGATCATCTCCGCCATCACCGGCGCCACGGAAAACGCCGTGACCCGTCGTGCGGCGCGCACCAATGGGGAGATCAAGAAGTGAGCATCGACAAGACCTCCACTCCTCCCGAGGACCACGTCGTGGAGAACCCCGAGGCGGCCGCGCAGGCCGTCACCGCGGTCGACCCCCGACTGCTGGTGCGTGAACAGGGCCTCAAGGGCTACGTCACCGAGTTCAAGCGCAAGATGAAGGCCGGTGACCTGGGCGCCATTCCGGTCGTCATCGGTCTGGCGATCATCTGGATCATCTTCCAGAGCCTGAACTCCAACTTCCTGACCGCGGGCAACCTTTCCGACATCTCCGTCGCCATGGTCGGCACGGGCATGATCGCCGTCGGTATCGTCTTCGTGCTGCTGCTCGGCGAGATCGACCTGTCGGTCGGCTCGGTCAGCGGTGTGGCGGGCGCCGCCTACGCGGTGCTGACGGTGACCCACGGCATGAGCGCCTGGCTCGCCTTCGTGCTGGCCATCCTCACCGGCACGGTCGCCGGCGCGATCCACGGTTTCTTCTTCGCGAAGATCGGCGTCCCCGCGTTCGCCGTCACCCTGGCCGGTCTGCTGTTCTGGAACGGCTTCATGCTCCAGGTCCTGGGCGACAGCGGCACCATCAACCTGGACAGCGAGGGTCTCGTCGCCAAGCTGACCAGCTACTACTTCACCGACGTGGCCGCCGCCTACGGGCTCGCCGTCGCGGTGACGGTGCTCTACTTCCTCAGCTCCTACTTCGGCAACAGGCGGCGCGAGGCCGCTGGTGTGCCGTCCCGGCCGCTGAGCGAGACCATCCTGCGCACTGCCCTGCTCGCGATCGTCGCCTTCGCCGTGGCGATCGTCTACAACCAGTACAAGGGCCTGCCGCTGGCGGTCGTGATCTTCATCGGTGTGCTGCTGCTGACCGACTTCATCCTCCGCCGTACCGCCTACGGCCGGAAGATCTTCGCCCTCGGCGGCAGCGTCGAGGCCTCCCGGCGTGCCGGTATCAACGTGGACATGGTCCGGATCTCGGTCTTCGCGATCTCCGGCACGTTCGCCGCGATCGGCGGTCTGTTCATCGCCTCGAAGATCGCGTCCGCCAACCAGGGTGCCGGTGGCGGTGACCTGCTGATGAACGCGATCGCCGCGGCGGTGATCGGCGGTACGTCGCTGTTCGGTGGCCGCGGGCGCACGTGGAACGCGCTGCTCGGTGTGCTGGTCATCGTGTCGATCCAGTACGGCCTCGCCCTGGAGGGCATCGCCTCGCCGGTTCAGTACATGATCACCGGTGGCGTTCTGCTGGCGACCGTCGTCATCGACGCCGTCACTCGCAAGACGCAGAAAACGGCCGGTCGCGCGTAGGCGCTCCGCTCGGGGAGCCGTGGGGGCCGCGGTGGTCTGCCGACTGCGGGTTGTCGGTGGCTGGTCGCGCCCACGCGGCGGAGCCGCATGATGTGACCGCCCCGCGCCACTGACGGGGCTTGGCCCCGGTTCCCTGACTTGTGCCCGGTACCCATGGTGGTGCCGGGCACAGTCGTGTGCGGTCGAATGTGTCGCGTGCAAGGTGAGGGCCGCCCGTGATCCGCACAGACGGAACATTAGACTCGACAGGCCCGGCAAAAGCTCGACACAGCTCTACTGCAAGGAGGCACGGGTGCCGCTGCTGACCCGCATCAGGGGACCGCGCGATCTGGACCGGCTCAGCCTGGAGGAGCTGGACCAGCTGGCAGAGGAGATCCGGACCTTCCTCGTCGACGCCGTTTCCAAGACCGGCGGCCACCTCGGCCCGAACCTCGGTGTGGTCGAGCTCACCATCGCCCTGCATCGCGTCTTCGACTCTCCCAAGGACAAGGTCCTCTTCGACACCGGCCACCAGGCTTATGTCCACAAGCTGCTCACCGGCCGTCAGGACTTCGCGAAGCTGCGCAGCAAGGGCGGCCTGTCCGGCTACCCCTCGCGCGCCGAGTCCGAGCACGACGTCATCGAGAACTCCCACGCCTCCACGGTCCTCGGCTGGGCCGACGGCCTCGCCAAGGCCGACCAGCTGCTGAAGCGCGACAGTCACGTCGTCGCGGTCATCGGTGACGGCGCCCTCACAGGCGGCATGGCCTGGGAGGCGCTCAACAACATCGCTGACGCCAAGGACCGCCCGCTGGTCATCGTCGTCAACGACAACGAGCGCTCGTACGCCCCCACCATCGGCGGCCTCGCCAACCACCTGGCCACCCTGCGCACCACCGACGGCTATGAGAAGTTCCTGGCCCGCACCAAGGAGGTGCTGGAGCGCACGCCCGTGGTCGGCAAACCCCTCTACGAGACCCTGCACGGCGCAAAGAAGGGCCTGAAGGACTTCATCGCCCCGCAGGGCATGTTCGAGGACCTGGGTCTGAAGTACGTCGGCCCGATCGACGGTCACAACATCGAGGCTCTGGAGTCCGCCCTCGCCCGCGCCAAGCGGTTCGGCGGCCCGGTCATCGTGCACTGCCTCACCGAGAAGGGCCGTGGCTACAAGCCCGCCGAGCAGGACGAGGCCGACCGCTTCCACGGCATCGGCCCCATCCACCCCGACACCGGCCTGCCCATCAAGGCGGCCGCCGCGAGCTGGACCTCCGTCTTCGGCGACGAGATGGTCAGGCTCGGACGCGAGCGCGACGACATCGTCGCCATCACCGCGGCGATGCTCCAGCCCGTCGGCCTGAAGAAGTTCGCGGATGCCTTCCCGAACCGCATCTACGACGTCGGCATCGCCGAGCAGCACGGCGCGGTCTCCGCGGCCGGCCTCGCCACCGGCGGACTGCATCCGGTCTTCGCGGTGTACGCGACCTTCCTGAACCGCGCCTTCGACCAGGTCCTCATGGACGTCGCGCTGCACAAGTGCGGCGTGACCTTCGTGCTCGACCGGGCCGGTGTCACCGGCGATGACGGCGCCTCGCACAACGGCATGTGGGACATGTCGATGCTCCAGGTGGTACCGGAGCTCAGGATCGCGGCCCCGCGAGACGCCGAACAGCTGCGTGCCCAGCTGCGCGAGGCCGTCGACGTCGACGACGCGCCGACCGTGCTGCGCTACTCCAAGGGCGTCGTCGGACCGGCCGTCCCCGCGGTCGGCACGGTCGGCGGCATGGACGTCCTGCGCAAGGCGGACGCCCCGGTACCGGACGTGCTGCTGGTCTCCGTCGGCGCGCTCGCTCCCATGTGCCTGGAGATCGCTGACCTCCTCAACAAGCAGGGCATCTCCACCACCGTCGTCGACCCGCGCTGGGTCAAGCCCGTCGACGAGGCGCTCGCCCCGCTCGCCGAGCGGCACCGGGTGGTCGTCACCGTCGAGGACAACTCCCGCGCCGGCGGTGTCGGTTCGGCGATCGCGCAGGCCCTGCGCGACGCGGGCGTCGACGTGCCGCTGCGCGACTTCGGCATCCCGCCGCGTTTCCTCGACCACGCCTCCCGCAAGGAGGTCCTGGCGGACATCGGACTGACCGCGCCGGACATCGCCCGCCAGGTCACCGGGCTGGTCGCCAGGCTCGACGGCCGGTTCGACCGGACGGGTGCCCGACGGGCCGTGGAGCCCGTCGAGACCGCGCGCGACTGACGCGCCCCGGCTGCTTCCGCTGGGCCGGTTTCACCATCCTTTACGGTGGCGAAACCGGCCCATTTTGCGTAAGAAGTCCGGGCCGGGGCATACGGAGTACGCCCCCTCTCGATCATGTCGGGGACGACAAGTGCGGGAGGTACTCCGTGATCAGCACTCTCTTTCGGACGAAGAACGTCGAACAGTCGATCCGGGACACCGAGGAGCCCGAGCAGGCGCTCAGGAAGACCCTCTCCGCCCTGGACCTGACCGTGTTCGGCGTCGGTGTCATCATCGGCACCGGCATCTTCGTGCTGACCGGCAAGGTCGCCAAGGAGAATGCAGGTCCCGCCGTCTCGCTGGCCTTCGTGGTGGCCGGTGTCGTCTGCGCGCTCGCCGCGCTCTGCTACGCGGAGTTCGCCTCCACGGTCCCGGTCGCGGGATCCGCTTACACGTTCTCGTATGCGACGCTCGGCGAGCTGCCCGCCTGGATCATCGGCTGGGACCTGGTCCTGGAGTTCACGCTCGGCACGGCGGTGGTCGCCGTCGGCTGGTCCGGGTACATCCGCTCGCTGATGGACAACGCGGGCTGGCACCTGCCCGACTATCTCGGCAGCCGGGACGCGGCGCACGGGTTCGGCTTCGACATCCTCGCCGCCGCGCTGGTCCTGGTGCTCACCGCCATCCTCGTCGTCGGCGTGAAGCTCTCGGCCCGGGTCACCGAACTCGTCGTCGCCATCAAGGTGACCGTGGTGCTCATCGTGATCATCGCGGGTGCCTTCTTCATCAACAGCGCCAACTACCAGCCGTTCGTCCCGAAGGAGCAACCGGTGGCGGCGGGGGGCACCCTCAAGGCACCGCTGATCCAGCTGATGTTCGGCTGGGCACCGTCCGACTTCGGCGTGATGGGCATCTTCACCGCCGCGTCCGTCGTCTTCTTCGCCTACATCGGCTTCGACATCGTGGCGACGACGGCCGAGGAGACCCGGAACCCGCAGCGCGACATGCCGCGCGGCATCCTCGGCTCCCTCTTCATCTGCACTGTGCTGTACGTGGCGGTGTCCGTCGTCGTCACCGGAATGGAGCACTACACCAGGCTGTCCGTGGCCGCCCCGCTCGCCGACGCCTTCAAGTCCGTCGGGCACCCCTGGTTCGCGGGTGTGATCAGCTTCGGTGCCGCCGTCGGCCTGACGACCGTCTGCATGATCCTGCTGCTCGGCCAGACCCGGGTCTTCTTCGCGATGAGCCGCGACGGGCTGCTGCCCCGCTTCTTCTCCCGGGTCCACCCACGGTTCAAGACCCCGCACCGGCCGACCGTGCTGCTCGGCGTGGTCATCGCCGTCGTCGCGGGCTTCACGAGCCTCAGCGAACTCGCCGAACTGGTGAACATCGGCACGCTGTTCGCCTTCATCGTGGTCGCGATCGGCGTGATCATCCTCCGCCGGACCCGCCCCGATCTGCAGCGCGCCTTCCGTACCCCGTTCGTCCCCGTGGTGCCGATCCTGTCGGTGTGCGCCTCGCTGTGGCTGATGCTGAACCTGCCCACCGAGACCTGGCTGCGGTTCGCCGTCTGGCTGGTCGTCGGCTTCTTCGTGTACTTCCTCTACGGCCGCTCGCACAGCCGCCTGGGTCGCCAGGAGGAGACACGGCCCCTCGGGCGATGACGAGGCCCCGACGGGGCGACCGCCCGTGTCGGCGCCGGGGTGGTGTCCGCCAGTTGCCGGTGGGTGCGCGGGGCTCGGCATGGCACGTCGCCGTGTTGTCGGACCGCCCGGGTACGCCCGGCGTGTGGATGCCCCTCCGGCTTGCCACGCGCCGCCCCGGATACCGCGCGCCGATCCGACGCGAACCCCCCGACGTCACCTAGCCGCGATCCCTCGGCGGTTCCTACTCGCGCAGCGCGCGCGGCCCTGTGACATCGGCGCCCAGTTCCGCCACCCGGCGCCGCAGCTCGCGGTCCGCCGTGACGACCAGGACGGGACGGTTCCCGGCTTCGGCGACCAACTCGACGATGCGGTCGTCACCACTGCCGGGCGCCGCCTCCACCCGTACGCTGGGCACGGCCTCCACCCCACGGGCCGCACCCTCGACCACGAGCACCACCTCCACCGGCCCGGGGTGGCTGGAGAGCCCCTCCTGCGCGTACCGCACGAGCCGGTCCCGCAGTCGCTCGGCGGCGCCGTGCCGGTCCCGCCACCAGCCGTCGGGCACCGAACCGACGACGTTCGCGGCATCCACGACGACAAGAGACGGGGCACTCATGTCCACAGCCTCGCATGAGCCCGCCACGCCCGCTCGACATCGCCCGATTAGAGTGGGGGAGTGCCAACGGTCCGTACAGTCAACGGCGCCTGGCTGCTGCGCGGCCGGGACGGCAGCCTGAGCGCCTACGCCGCGCGGGACGGGGCCGTGTGGTGCCGGGCCGAGCGACAGCCGGGCCGTCCCTGGACGCCCGCGCGCCGCGTGGGCGGGGAGCAGCGTCTGCACGCCCGGCCGGGCATCGGCCAGGGCGCCGACGGGTACGCCCATCTCGTCGTCTGGCGCCCCTCGGTCCCGGGTGAGTCGGGCCTCGTGCATTCCACGCACTTCCGCCCCCACTTGGCCGCCCTCGACTGGATCCCGCTCGGCCACCCGAACAAGAAGGGCGACCGGACCGGTCTTCCCGCGGTGGCCGTGGACACCGAGGGCCGCGCCCACGTCTTCGTCCGCAACGGGGGTGGCGGCGTCAGCATGGTCGCCCAGAAGGAGAAGGGTGGCTGGGACCCCTGGCGCGACCTCCAGGGGAGTGAGATCCACGAGGAGTTGGCGGCCGTGACGGGGGAGTCCGGACGCGTCGAGCTGTACGCGACGGTCCCCGGCGGCATCCTGCACTGGCGGCAGGCGGACCCGGGCGGACAGCCGGTCCTGGAAGAGGCGATGGAGGCCCCGGTCCGCCCGGGAACGCTCCAGGCCCTCGCCACCTCCGCGGACAGCACCACCCTCTTCTACGCCGACGAGTCCGGCGACCTGTGCGCCTGGCGCCCGGGAGGCAAGCCGGTCACCCTGCTGGCCTCCGCCGGCCCAGGACCGGTCGCCGTCGTCCGTTGTGAACTCGACGGCGACGACTGCACGTTGCTCGCCCAGCGTTCGGCCGGCGGCCGCGTCGCGTTCGCCGCGTATCCCACGGAGCAGGAGTCGGCCGGCGCCCGGTGGGCCGAGTCGGGTCCCCAACTGCCCGCGGACGCCGAGGTGTCCCTGGCCGTGGACAAGGACGGCCGGGTGGCCGCGGCGACGCTGTCCCCGTCCACCGGCCGGCTCCTCGTCGCCCGCCGCAAGGACGAGGCGGGGCCGGCGCCGACGGCCTGGCAGGCAGTCTGACGAGTGTCCGCCGGTTCGCCCGGGTCGCGGTGTCGGGATCGTTGGGGTGGGTCTGGTGGTCTGCGTACGCGTGGTACGTGGGTGAGTGGACCGTTGCCGAGGGGAGGTGTGGGGAACTTCCGTCGTCGGCCTGCGAGTGTGCATCGCCTTCCACAGCGCCGACGCCTGCCGTTCGGCGGCCACGACCCGGTTCGGGCGCTCAGGTCCGGGCCGCTGCCGAACTCTCCCGCCCGCCGGGCCCGTCGCTGCTGCCCCGCGAGACGGTGTCCAGGGTGGGTCGACACGGCCTGTCGACGGTCGTTTGCCGCGGTCGGACGACGCCGGTCCGACCCGGCAGGCGCATGAGAAAGGGCCTCCGCGCACCTGCGGAGGCCCTTTCACCATTCGGTGGTTACGCCGGAACCGAAGCCACGCCCGGCTCCAGGAACCTCTTGCCGTTCACGCGCTCCGAGACGCCCTCACGGTCCAGGTACGGCGTGATGCCGCCCAGGTGGAAGGGCCAGCCGGCGCCCGTGATCAGGCACAGGTCGATGTCCTGGGCCTCGGCGACGACACCCTCGTCGAGCATCAGACCGATCTCCTGCGCCACGGCGTCCAGGACGCGGGCGCGGACCTGCTCCTCGGTCAGGACCGTGTCGCCCTGCTTCAGCAGCGCGGCGACCTCGGGGTCGAGTTCGGGCTTGCCGCTGTCGTAGACGTAGAAGCCGCGCTTGCCCGCCTCGACGACGGCCTTGAGGTTCGGGGAGACCTTGAAGCGGTCCGGGAAGGCCCCGTTGAGGGTCTCCGAGACGTGCAGGCCGATCGCCGGGCCGACCAGCTCGAGGAGGACCAGCGGGGACATCGGCAGGCCCAGGGGCTCCACCGCCTTCTCCGCCACCTCGACCGGGGTGCCCTCGTCGATGACGTTCTGGATCTCGCCCATGAAGCGGGTGAGGATACGGTTGACGACGAACGCCGGGGCGTCCTTCACCAGGACCGCCGTCTTCTTCAGCTTCTTGGCCACGGCGAACGCCGTGGCCAGAGAGGCGTCGTCCGTCTTCTCGCCGCGGACGATCTCGAGGAGGGGCAGGACCGCGACCGGGTTGAAGAAGTGGAAGCCGACGACCCGCTCGGGGTTCTTCAGCTTCGACGCCATCTCCGTCACCGAGAGGGAGGAGGTGTTGGTGGCGAGGATCGCGTGCGCCGGTGCGACCGCCTCGACCTCCGCGAACACCTGCTGCTTGACGCCGATCTCCTCGAACACGGCCTCGATGACGAAGTCCGCGTCCGCGAAGCCCTCGGCCTTGTCCAGGACGCCCGTCACCAGCGCCTTGAGGCGGTTGGCCTTGTCCTGGGTGATCCGGCCCTTGCCGAGCAGCTTGTCGATCTCGGCGTGGACGTAGCCCACACCCTTGTCGACACGCTCCTGGTCGATGTCCGTGAGGACGACCGGGACCTCCAGGCGGCGCAGGAACAGCAGCGCCAGCTGAGAGGCCATCAGACCGGCGCCGACGACACCGACCTTCGTGACCGGGCGGGCCAGGTTCTTGTCCGGGGCGCCGGCCGGACGCTTGCCGCGCTTCTGGACGAGGTTGAACGCGTAGATGCCGGCGCGCAGTTCGCCGCCCATGATCAGGTCCGCCAGGGCCTGGTCCTCGGCATCGTAACCCTGCTGCAGATCGCCGTTCTTCGCCGCGGCGATGATGTCCAGGGCGCGGTAGGCGGCCGGGGCCGCGCCGTGCACCTTGCCGTCGGCGATGAAGCGGCCGCGCTCCACGGCCTGGTCCCAGGCCTCGCCGCGGTCGATCACCGGGCGCTCGATCTGGATCTCGCCGCTGAGGACGGACGCCGTCCAGATCAGCGACTGCTCCAGGAAGTCGGCGCCCTCGAAGAGGGCGTCGGCGATGCCGAGCTCGTAGACCTGCTTGCCCTTGAGCTGCTTGTTCTGGTTGAGCGAGTTCTCGATGATCACCGAGACGGCCTTGTCCGCGCCGATCAGGTTCGGCAGCAGGGTGCAGCCGCCCCAGCCCGGGACCAGGCCCAGGAAGACCTCGGGGAGGGAGAACGCCGGGAGCGCCGCGGACACCGTGCGGTAGGTGCAGTGCAGGCCGACCTCGACGCCACCGCCCATCGCCGCGCCGTTGTAGTACGCGAAGGTCGGGACGGCCAGCTTGGACAGGCGCTTGAAGACCTCGTGGCCGCCCTTGCCGATGGCCAGCGCGTCCTTGTGCTCCTTCAGCAGCTCGACGCCCTTGAGGTCGGCGCCGACCGCGAAGATGAACGGCTTGCCGGTGACGCCGACGCCGACGATCTCGCCCTCGCTGGCCTCCTTCTCGACCTGGTCGATCGCGGTGTCGAGGTTCGCGAGCGACTGGGGGCCGAAGGTGGTCGGCTTGGTGTGGTCCAGGCCGTTGTCGAGGGTGATCAGGGCGAAACGGCCCGCGTTGAACGGAAGGTCGAAGTGGCGTACGTGCGCCTGCGTCACGACCTCGTCGGGGAACAGCTCGGCCGCGCCCTTCAACAGTTCGGCGGTGGTGCTCACTTGTCCCCCTCGAAGTGCGGGTTCTCCCAGATGACCGTCGCGCCCATGCCGAAGCCGACGCACATGGTGGTGAGGCCGTAGCGGACCTGCGGGTGCTCCTCGAACTGGCGGGCCAGCTGCGTCATCAGACGGACGCCGGAGGAGGCGAGCGGGTGACCGAAGGCGATGGCGCCGCCGTACTGGTTGACGCGCTCGTCGTCGTCCGCGATGCCGTAGTGGTCGAGGAAGGCCAGGACCTGGACGGCGAAGGCCTCGTTGATCTCGAACAGGCCGATGTCGGAGATGGAAAGACCCGCCTTGGCGAGAGCCTTCTCCGTGGCCGGGATCGGGCCGTAGCCCATGACCTCCGGCTCGACGCCCGCGAAGGCGTAGGAGACGAGGCGCATCTTGACCGGCAGGCCGTTCTCGCGGGCGAAGTCCTCGGACGCGATGATCGAGGCGGTGGCGCCGTCGTTCAGACCGGCCGCGTTGCCGGCGGTGACCCGGCCGTGGACGCGGAACGGCGTCTTCAGGCCCGCCAGGTTCTCCAGGGTCGTGCCAGGGCGCATCGGCTCGTCCGCCGTGACCAGGCCCCAGCCGGTCTCGCCGGCCTCGGGGCTGGTGCGACGCACGGAGATCGGCACCAGGTCCTGCTGGATCTTTCCGTTGGCGTAGGCCTTGGCGGCCTTCTCCTGCGAGCGCACGGCGTACTCGTCGGCGCGCAGCTTGGTGATGTGGGGGTAGCGGTCGTGCAGGTTCTCCGCCGTCATGCCCATGAACAGGGCGGACTCGTCGACCAGCTTCTCGCTCACGAAGCGCGGGTTCGGGTCCACGCCCTCGCCCATCGGGTGGCGGCCCATGTGCTCGACACCGCCCGCGATGACGGCGTCGTAGGCGCCGAAGGCGATCGAGCCGGCCGTCGTCGTCACCGCCGTCAGCGCGCCGGCGCACATGCGGTCGATGGAGTAGCCGGGGACGGACTGAGGGAGACCGGCGAGGATGCCGGCCGTACGGCCGAGGGTCAGGCCCTGGTCACCGATCTGCGTGGTCGCTGCGATGGCGACCTCGTCGATCTTCTTCGGCTCGAGACCCGGGTTGCGGCGCAGCAGCTCCCGGATCGCCTTCACGACGAGGTCGTCGGCGCGGGTCTCGTGGTAGATGCCCTTCGGGCCCGCCTTGCCGAACGGGGTACGGACGCCGTCGACGAAGACGACGTCCCTGACGGTACGAGGCACGATGGCTCTCCTCCAGGGTGCGGGATGGCACTGCTGCGACGCGCTGAGCGCGCGCTCAGTCCCATGCTACTTGTGGGTAACCAAGCTGCACAGTCCCGCAGGCCCAAGCGGTGAAGGTCACACCACCGGGGGAGTTCCTCGGTTGCTTCCACAACTGTTTCCAGGACCGCGGCGCCCCCGAGCTTGGCGTGATCTCGATGCCGCCGTCCCGCTTCCGGCAACGACGCCCGCGGACCCCGGACCTCAGCCCTTGACGGACAGCACCCCCACCAACACCGGTGTGACCTGCTCGACCTGCCACGGCCGCGCCCCATACCCGATGAGCGCGGTCGCGACCGACTCGGCGTCGGCCGGTTTCGGCGGTTCCCAGCACACCCGCCGCACGGTGTCCGGCGAGATCAGATTCTCCTGTGGCATGTTCAGCTGCTCGGCGAGAGCCGAGACCGCCGCCCGCGCCGCGGTCAGCCGAGCGGCGGCCGCCGGATCCTTGTCGGCCCAGGCCCGCGGTGGCGGGGGCCCGGCCACCGGCTGACCCGGCTGCGGCAGCTCGGCGTCGGAAAGTGCCCTGGCGCGATCGATCGCGGCCTGCCACTGCTCCAGCTGACGCCGTCCCATACGGTGCCCGAAGCCGCCGAGCGAGGCGAGGGCGTGCACGTTCGGCGGCAGGGCCAGCGCGGCCTCGACGATCGCCGCGTCCCCGAGCACCTTGCCCGGCGAGACGTCCCGGCGTCGCGCGATCCGGTCCCGGGCCTGCCACAGCTCACGGACGACCGCCATCTGCCGGCGGCGGCGCACCTTGTGCATGCCGGAGGTGCGGCGCCAGGGGTCCTTGCGCGGCTCCGCGGGCGGCGCGGAGGCGATCGCGTCGAACTCCTGCTGGGACCACTCCAGCTTGCCCTGCCGGTCCAGCTCCTTCTCCAGGGCGTCCCGCAGATCGACGAGCAGTTCGACGTCGAGTGCGGCGTAGCGCAGCCACGGATCGGGCAGGGGCCGCGTCGACCAGTCGACGGCGGAGTGGCCCTTCTCCAGTACGAAGCCCAGGACGCTCTCCACCATGGCGCCGAGCCCGACGCGAGGGAACCCGGCGAGACGTCCGGCCAGCTCGGTGTCGAACAGGTGGGTGGGCACCATGCCTATCTCGCGCAGGCACGGCAGGTCCTGGGTGGCGGCGTGCAGCACCCACTCGACACCGGACAGTGCCTCTCCCAGGGCCGACAGGTCCGGGCAGGCGATGGGGTCGATCAGCGCGGTGCCCGCGCCCTCACGGCGCAGCTGGACCAGATAGGCGCGCTGGCCGTATCGGTAGCCGGACGCGCGTTCGGCATCGACGGCGACGGGTCCGGAGCCGGCGGCGAAGGCGGCGATCACCTCGGCGAGCGAGGTCTCGTCGGCGATCACGGGCGGAATGCCGTCACGCGGCTCGAGCAAGGGGATCGGCGCCGTTTCGACGTCGTCCGGAGGGGCGCCTCCGGTGGTTCGCAGTGGGCTGTCTGCTGCGGTCTCTTGGGCGTCGGTCACCTGTCAAGGGTATCCGTGGATGGACGACGCCCGTCGACGGAACGTTCCGTCGACGGGCGATGGGGGGTCGTAAACCAGTCACCTGTCACACGTGCAGGCGAAGGGTTCCGGTGTCGCCGCTTGACGCTGGCCGGCAGGCGCGGCCCGGTGGTGATCTCCCCGGACTCGGTTCGGCGGCGGCTCGGTGCGGACGCGGACCGGGGCGTGAGCGGCGGGAGCGAGGTCACGAGGGGTCAGTGGATGATGCCGGTACGCAGGGCGACCGCCACCATTCCGGCGCGGTCGCCGGTGCCGAGTTTGCGGGCGATACGGGCGAGGTGGCTCTTGACGGTCAGTGCGGACAGACCCATCGAGACTCCGATCGCCTTGTTCGACTGGCCCTCGGCGACCAGGCGCAGCACCTCCACCTCGCGGCCGGACAGCTCGCGGTAGCCGCCCGGGTGGCTCGGGGCACCCGGGGGGCGGCGGTGCAGGCGGGCTGCGGCGGCGCCGATGGGGGCCGCGCCGGGTCGGGTGGGGAGCCCGAGGTTGGTGCGCGTGCCGGTGACGACGTAGCCCTTCACCCCGCCCGCCAGGGCGTTGCGGACCGCGCCGATGTCGTCGGCGGCGGACAGGGCGAGGCCGTTGGGCCAGCCCGCGGCGCGGGTCTCCGAGAGGAGGGTGAGCCCGGAGCCGTCGGGTAGATGGACGTCGGCGACGCAGATGTCGCGGGGGTTGCCGATACGGGGGCGGGCCTCCGCGATGGACGACGCCTCGATGACGTCGCGCACTCCGAGCGCCCAGAGGTGACGGGTGACGGTGGAACGGACGCGCGGGTCCGCCACGACGACCATGGCGGTCGGTTTGTTCGGGCGGTAGGCGACCAGGCTTGCGGGCTGCTCGAGGAGAACGGACACCAGGCCTCCTGGGGTGCGGGACGGGGCCGGCTCTGGGGATGAAGCCGGGACGAACCGTGCTTTCAAGGTCACAGTCGTCTTCGGCACCAAACTCGTGCTCCTTTAGAGAATGATCACGATTTGGTGAGTAACAATCCGGGCAATTCGGACGCGCGAGCGATCAACCGAAGATCGAATCGGTTCGCTCCGTTATCGATACGAGGCTGAAAGTGGTCGTATCGACAAAGAGAGGGTAAGTAATGTCAACCACGGGTTGACGTCAGAGAAAGGTCGGCGGGTGCTGCGGCATCAGCGGGACTGCGGGTCCCGCCGCTGTGGCAGCGTCACCACGGAGGAGTCTCCCGGGCCTGCCGGGGGCAGACCCGCCACCTGGCACAGCAGATCGCACCACGAGGCCAGATGCGCGGCCGTCTCCGGAACGCCGCCCACGCCCTCGCGGGGCGTCCAGGAGGCGCGGATCTCGATCTGCGAGGCGGCCGGGCGCGCGGCGAGCCCGCCGAAGTAGTGGGAGCTCGCGCGGGTGACGGTGCCGCTCGGTTCGCCGTAAGCCAGCCCATGGGACTGGAGCGCGCCGGTCAGCCAGGACCAGCACACCTCGGGCAGCAGCGGGTCGGCCGCCATCTCGGGTTCGAGCTCGGCGCGCACCAGGGTCACCAGGCGGAAGGTGCCCTGCCAGGCGTCGTGTCCGGCCGGGTCGTGCAGCAGGACGAGGCGTCCGTCGGCCAGGTCCTCGCCGTCCGCGACGACCGCGGCCTCGAGCGCGTACGTGTACGGGGCCAGCCGCTGCGGAGGGCGCGTCGCCTCGATCTCGATCTCCGGCCGCAGCCGTGCGGTCTTCAGAGCGTCGACCGCGGCACGGAAGGGTACTGGAGCCGTCTCCGTCGCATTGCCGTCCCCCTCCTCCGCGTCGTCCATTCCGCCAGCGCCGTCCGTCACTCGTTCCTGAGCCGCAGCCATGCGGGGAAGAGTAAGGGGAGGAAAGCGCGTTCGCAGGTAGAGACACCCTTGCCGCCGGCTGTTGGCCGGGAACGGGCAGGTGCCGCTTCGGCCGACGCCGTCCGGGGGACGTGGCCGTGGGGCGGGTCCGCCTTCGGCGGCGCCGCTGCCCCCGGAATTCATCGCCCGTGCGGCGTGCGAGACTTTTCGGCGTGAGTGCCAATGACCGCCCCGCCACGGGCCAGCCGACAGCGACGTACGACTCCGCCTTCCTCAAGGCCTGCCGGCGCGAGCCCGTGCCGCACACACCGGTCTGGTTCATGCGGCAGGCCGGGCGCTCACTGCCCGAGTACCGCAAGGTGCGTGAGGGCGTCCCGATGCTCGAGTCCTGCATGCGGCCCGAGCTGGTCACCGAGATCACACTCCAGCCGGTCCGCCGGCACGGCGTGGACGCGGCGATCTACTTCAGCGACATCGTCGTCCCCCTCAAGGCCATCGGTGTCGACCTCGACATCAAGCCCGGCGTCGGCCCGGTCGTCGAGCACCCGATCCGCGCCCGCGCCGACCTCGCGCAGCTGCGCGATCTGACCCCCGAGGACGTCTCGTACGTCACGGAGGCCATCAACCTGCTCACCGCCGAGCTGGGCGAGACCCCGTTGATCGGTTTCGCGGGCGCGCCCTTCACCCTCGCGAGCTACCTCATCGAGGGCGGCCCCTCCCGGACGTACGAGCACACCAAGGCGCTCATGTACGGCGACCCGCAGCTGTGGGCCGACCTCCTGGACCGGCTCGCGGACATCACGGCCGCCTTCCTGAAGGTCCAGATCGAAGCGGGCGCCTCGGCGGTCCAGCTCTTCGACTCGTGGGCGGGCGCCCTCGCCCCCGCCGACTACCGCCGCTCGGTGCTGCCCGCCTCGGCCAAGGTCTTCAGGGCCGTCGAGCCGTACGGCGTCCCCCGCATCCACTTCGGTGTCGGCACCGGCGAGCTGCTCGGGCTGATGGGTGAGGCCGGTGCGGACGTCGTCGGCGTCGACTGGCGCGTCCCGCTCGACGATGCCGCCCGCCGCGTCGGCCCCGGCAAGGCCCTCCAGGGCAACCTCGACCCGGCGATCCTCTTCGCCCCGACGGAGGCCGTCGAGGCCAAGACCCGCGAGGTGCTCGACGCCGCCGCCGGTCTCGAGGGCCACGTCTTCAACCTCGGCCACGGCGTCATGCCGTCCACCGACCCGGACGCCCTCACCCGGCTCGTGGAGTACGTCCACACGCAGACGGGCTGACCCGGGCCTAGCGCCGCCCGCTCACCAACCGTGCCGTGCCCGGGCCTGCCTGCCCCACAGCAGGCCGCGCGGCTCGGGCGGCGGAGGGGTGCCCGGGCGCAGTGGCCAGGCCAGGATCATGCCCGTGATGAAGCCGACCACATGGGCCGCGTACGCCACGGCACCGGCCTGGGAGACGGCAGCCCCGGACGAGTACACCGCCTGCAGCACGAACCAGGAGCCGAGCACGATCCACGCGGGCAGCCGCAGCGGCAGGAAGATCAGGAACGGGACCAGGACCCAGACCCTGGCCCTGGGGTAGAGCACCAGATAGGCGCCGAGGACGCCCGCGATGGCACCCGACGCGCCGATCAGCGGGTCGCTCGAGGTGTCGTTGAAGTACGCGAAGCCGTACGCCGCCGCGTATCCGCACGCGACGTAGAACAGGGCGAAGCGGATGTGCCCCAGACGGTCCTCGATGTTGTTGCCGAAGATCAGCAGGAACAGCATGTTGCCCAGCAGGTGCAGCCAGCTGCCGTGCAGGAACATCGCCGTGAAGACCGACGCCGGTGGCGACTTGTGGTAATCCGGCGGGGCCACCACACAGCCCGGGCCGTGCGGGCCGATGCCGACGGAGCCCGTGGGCACGAGCCGCGGCAGCTGATCGTGGATCAACTCCCGGGGCACCGCGGCGTAGTGGTCCAGGAACGCCTGGAGATGACACAGCTGCGACAGGTCGCTCTGTCCCGTCACCGAGCCCGCTATGCCGGGGGTGAACAGGAAGACGGCGAAGTTGGCCGCGATCAGCGCGTACGTCACATAGGGCGTACGGCGCACAGGGTTCACGTCATGGACGGGGATGACCACAAGGAAGTAGTGCCCTCGATCGCCAGGGTGAAATCGGTGAACGCGGCGGTCCGTGTGTGCGTATGTCTCCTCAACCGCCCGCGGTGCGGGGAAGGCGTGTCGCGGGGACGACGTGAGGACAGGCGATGAACGACCGAGTTACTCCTCCGATACACGCTCTGCCCGACGGTGAGGCCGAGCTCGCCCTGGTGATCCACTTGTCCTGGGAAGACATCGCCCGGCTCGGCCAGGAGGCCGGCCGGCTCGCTTCGCAGATGCAGCGTCCCGTGACGCTCGACGAGGCCGTCAGCCACCGGCTGCGTTCCACGCGTGCCGCTGCCGCCCATGCCAAGCCCGCGGGGGTGCAGCCGCAGCCGGCCGCCGTTCCCTCCAGCGCCTCGGTGTCGTCGCTTCCTCCGCGTCCGCCGGCGGAGCAGGCCAGGCAGGCGATCGAGCGGATCAACGGGGTCGGTCAGCACGAGACGGCATGAGCCAAGGGCGTCGTGGGAGCTGCGGTTGTCGGTCGGCTGCCTGTTACCCGTGGTTTTTGGCGCGGTTCCCCGCGCCCCTATCGGGGCCCTGTTCGTACCGCCGTGGCCGCCTTGCGGGCCGCCACCAGGACCGGGTCCCACACCGGTGAGAAGGGCGGTGCGTAGCCCAGGTCGAGGGCCGTCATGTCCTCGACCGTCATACGTGCGGTGAGTGCGACCGCCGCGATGTCGACCCGCTTCGCCGCGCCCTCCCGGCCGACGATCTGGACGCCGAGCAGTCGGCCGGTGCGGCGTTCGGCGAGCATCTTCACCGTCATGGGCGCGGCGTTCGGGTAGTAGCCCGCGCGGCTGGTCGACTCGATGGTGACCGTGACGAACTGGAGCCCGGCTCGCCGCGCGTCCTTCTCGCGCAGGCCGGTGCGGGCGATCTCCAGATCGCAGACCTTGCTCACGGCCGTGCCCACGACGCCCGGGAACGTGGCGTAGCCGCCGCCCACGTTCGTCCCGATGATCTGCCCGTGCTTGTTGGCGTGCGTGCCCAGCGCGATGTGCCGCTCCCGTCCGGAGACCAGGTCGAGGACCTCCACACAGTCGCCGCCCGCCCAGATGTTCTCGTGACCACGCACCCGCATCGCGAGGTCCGTGAGCAGCCCGCCGTGATCACCCAGCGGCAGTCCGGCGGCCCTCGCGAGCGCCGTCTGGGGGCGCACGCCGATGCCGAGGATCACCACGTCCGCCGGGAACTCCGCGGCCTCCGTGGCCACCGCCCGGACCCTGCCGTCGTCGCCGGTGAGGATCTTGGTGACCTCGGCGTCGTTCACCATGGTGATGCCGAGGCCCTCCATCGCCCGGTGCACGAGCCGGCCCATGTCCGGGTCGAGCGTGGCCATGGGCTCCCTGCCGCGGTTGACGACGGTGACCTCGTAGCCGCGGTTGATCAGCGCCTCGGCCATCTCCACGCCGATGTACCCGGCGCCGACGACCACCGCGCGGCGGCCCGTCGTGGCGGCCAGCGTGTCCAGGAGCGCCTGGCCGTCGTCCAGGGTCTGCACGCCGTGCACCCCGGGCGCGTCGACACCGGGCAGGTCGGGACGGATCGGGCGGGCACCGGTCGCGATGACGAGCCTGTCGTACGACGTCCACGCCTCCGCCCCGGAGTCGACGTGCCGGGTGCGGACGCGTCCGCCGGCGACGTCGATCTCCGTGACCTCCGTGCGCATCCGCAGGTCGATGCCGCGTTCGCGGTGCTCCTGCGGCGTACGGGCGATCAGCTCGTCCCGCGTGGCGACCTCGCCGCCCACCCAGTACGGGATGCCGCACGCCGAGAACGAGGAGAAGTGGCCGCGCTCGAACGCCACGATCTCCAGTTCGTCGGGACCCCTGAGGCGGCGCGCCTGCGACGCGGCGGACATGCCCGCCGCGTCGCCGCCGATCACGACCAGGCGCTCTGTCGAACGGCTCGTACGGCTCATGTTCATACGAACACGCTACGGGGCCAGGGAATTTCAGCCCTGTCCGCCCGGTCGCTCCTGCGGGGTCGCGGCGGGCGCCGGACGGCGTGGGAGCCGGGGACGCACCACCCGCGCCCACACCAGTACCGGCAGCGCCGCGAACACCGCGAAGGGCAGGGCCGCACCGATCGCCAGGGCGATCCACCGCAGCAGCGTGACGAAGACGTCCCAGCCGCCCGCCAGCGCGTCCACGAACCCCGGCCGGTCGTCCTTGGCCGCCTTCTTCACCGGCGTCTCGGACAGCGAGAGAGTGATGGTGGCCAGGCTGGTGCGGTCCTTGAGGGACGCCTGCCGGGCGAGCAGTGCCTCGAGGTCGGCCTCGCGTGTACTCAACTCCCCTTCCAGGGTGACCACATCACTGAGCTTGGTCGCCTTGTCCATCAACTCGCGCACCCGCGCCACGCTGGCGCGCTGCGACTTGATGCGGCTTTCGACGTCCACGACCTGGTCCGTGACGTCCTCGGCCTTGGCCGTCCGGTCGAGGAGCTTGCCCGCGCCCTGCAGCGAGGCGAGCACCTCGTCGTACTTCTCGGTGGGCACGCGCAGGACGAGCCGGGTGCGTTCGTGGCCCGCGGCGTCGCGGCTGGTGGTCTCGTTGCCGACGAACCCGCCCGCGTTCTCAGCGGTCGTCCGCGCCTCGTCGAGTGCCTTGGGCACGTCCTTCACCTGCACGGTGAGGGACGCCGTACGGATGATGTCGCTCGCGGTGAGGTCAGGCGTGGCGCTGCGGCCGCTCTTCGCGTCGCTGCCCGTGGCGCTGTCGGCGGCGCCCTGCCGCTCGGCGCCGGGCGCGGCGGCCTTGGCCCCGCTGTCACTGGCGCTGCTCGTGGCGCCGGCGCCGGCGCCGCAGCCCGCGAGCGCGAGGGAGGCGGCGAACAGGGTCGCGGCCAGCAGCCGGACCGGCCGTACGGAGCGTGGAATGCGCATGTGGTCTTACCCCCGAGGGTCGTCGTGACAGACGCTTCTTCGACGCCGGGGCCGGGCCGGACGTTGGCCGAATCCGGTTCCGATGCGGTCACGGTCGGGACTCGGCAGGGACACCCGGCCCCTGCGGAGGTGCCGGTGGGGTTTGAGAGGCTGGGGGCATGAGCGCAATGGAGACCCGCACGGGCATGGGGCACGTCGTCGTCATCGGAGGCGGGATCGCGGGGCTGGCCGCCGCCCACCGTTTGCAGGACCGAGGCGCTTGCGTGACGGTTCTGGAGGCGTCGGACCGGGTCGGCGGCAAGCTGCTGCCCGGCGAGATCTCGGGCGTGCGGGTCGACCTCGGTGCCGAGTCGATGCTGGCGCGGCGGCCCGAGGCGGTGGCGCTCGCCTGCGAGGCGGGCCTCACGGACCGCCTCCAGCCGCCGGCCACGGCGACCGCCTCGATCTGGACCCGCGGTGCCCTGCGCCCGATGCCGAAGGGGCACGTCATGGGAGTCCCCTCCGCCGCGTCCGCGCTGTCCGGGGTCCTGTCCGACGAGGGCCTGCGCCGCATCGAGCGCGACACGGAGCTGCCGCCCACGGAGATCGGCGACGACGTGGCGGTGGGGGAGTACGTGGCGGCGCGCCTTGGCCGCGAGGTCGTCGATCGCCTGGTGGAACCGCTGCTCGGCGGGGTGTACGCGGGTGACGCGTACCGCATCTCGATGCGCTCGGCCGTCCCGCAGCTCTTCCAGGCCGCCAGGGCCCACGCTTCGCTGACGGAGGCGGTCCGCGAGATCCAGACGAAGGCGGCCGCGGCCCCCCAGACGGGGCCGGTGTTCATGGGCATCGAGGGCGGCGTCGGCCGACTCCCGCTCGCTGTCGCCGGGTCGGTGCGGGCGCGGGGTGGCGAGATCCTCATGAAGACCACGGCGGACGGACTGAACCGAACCCCCGGGGGATGGGAGGTCCTCGTCGGGGACCACGTCCTGGAGGCGGACGCGGTGGTCGTCGCCGCCCCTGCCCGGGAAGCCGCCCGCCTGCTGCGCACCGCGTCCCCCAATGCCGCCGCCGAACTGGGCACCGTCGAGTACGCCTCCATGGCACTCGTCACCCTCGCCTACCGCCGCGCCGACACCGCCCTTCCCGAGGGCAGCGGCTTCCTGGTGCCGCCGGTCGACGGGCGCACGATCAAGGCGTCGACCTTCGCCTCCCAGAAGTGGGGCTGGATCGCGGACGAGGACCCGGACGTGGTGGTGCTGAGGACCTCCGTCGGCCGGTACGGCGAGACCGAGGTCCTTGAGCGCGAGGACGCCGACCTCGTGGCGATCTCGCGGCGCGACCTGCGCGAGGCGACCGGCCTGGCCGCCTCGCCGGTGGAGACCCGGGTCACCCGCTGGACCGACGGCCTGCCCCAGTACCCCGTCGGCCATCACGCGCGTGTGGCCCGCATCCGGGAGCATGTCGCGAAGCTCCCGGGCCTCGCCGTGTGCGGCGCGGCGTACGACGGCGTCGGCATCCCGGCGTGCATCGCGAGCGCGTACGCCGCGGTGGACCAGCTCGGCGGCGACCTGCGGGGTGTGCAGGAGCTCACTGCCAACCCGGTGCAGAGCGTGCACGGCGGAGCGGGAGAATAGGCACATGAGTGACGACGCCCCCACCACCGAGTCCGGCAGGATCCCGAACAAGGGCAAGCTGGCCAAGGACCTCAACGAGGTCATCCGCTACACCCTGTGGTCGGTCTTCAGGCTGAAGGACGTGTTGCCCGGGGACCGCGCCGACTACGCCGACGAGGTCCAGGAGCTGTTCGACCAGCTCGCCGCGAAGGACGTGACCATCCGCGGTACGTACGACCTGTCGGGCCTGCGCGCCGACGCCGACCTCATGATCTGGTGGCACGCCGAGACCAGCGACCAGCTGCAGGAGGCGTACAACCTCTTCCGCCGCACCAGGCTGGGCCGCGCCCTGGAGCCGGTCTGGTCGAACATGGCCCTGCACCGTCCGGCCGAGTTCAACCGCTCGCACATCCCGGCGTTCCTCGCCGACGAGACGCCCCGCGACTATGTCAGCGTCTACCCGTTCGTTCGCTCCTACGACTGGTACCTGCTGCCCGACGAGGACCGTCGCCGTATGCTCGCGGACCACGGCAAGATGGCCCGCGGCTACCCGGACGTCCGCGCCAACACGGTCGCCTCGTTCTCGCTCGGCGACTACGAGTGGATCCTGGCCTTCGAGGCCGACGAGCTGTACCGCATCGTCGATCTCATGCGCCACCTGCGCGCCTCGGAGGCGCGGATGCACGTGCGCGAGGAGGTGCCGTTCTTCACCGGCCGCCGCAAGTCGGTCGCGGAGCTGGTCGCAGGCCTCGCCTGACCGCGCCGGGTGCCAGGGGCGCCCGTCACGGAGGGGGACTGGACGTCGCAGGCGGCAGCGTGTACGTCGCCGACGGCGTCACCGGGACCGGTGTGCCGGGGTCGTCGGTGGGGCCCGGCGGGGCGGGGGAGTCGGTGAGCGGGGGCGGACCGGCGGTGGCCGCGTCCCGGGCCAGCGCGTCGAAGTCGACGTAGCCGGTGGCCTCCAGGACCTTGATGGGGTCGAGGACCGTGGTGTTCGCGTCGTCGGCGAGGGCGCGCACGAGCGAGTTGCGGGTGGTGGCGCGGACCTGGGCGACGAGGGTGAAGACCTTGCCGTGGGCTTGGCGCAGGAGGTTGGCGAAGTCGCGGTCGTACTCCTCGCCCTGGGCCGCGTCCAGGGTTGCGAGCCACTGGCGCTGCTGCGCGTTCGGCTGGTTGGGCAGGGCGAGACCGAGGCGCGCGGCGACGTCACGGACGCGGGCGTCCAGGAAGGTATGGCCCTCGATCAGGTGCTGCCCCGCGGTGCGCACCGCCAGGGTGGTGCCCTTCTGCTCGGCCTGCTGCCCCGCCGGCAGTTCCCACAGCCCGGCGAGCCGGACCCTGGTGACGAAGTCACGGTCCAGCGCGGACAGCGGGCCGTAGCGCGTCGACACGGTCTGGGCGTTCATGGTGTCCAGGCCGGTGCCGGAGCGGTCCGCGTAGGACCAGACCGGGAAGACCAGTGCGGCGAGGGTTCCCGCGAGCAAGGTGATGAGGATCCCGGTGCCGCTGAGGATTCCGCGGCCTCGGACGGGTCTGGATCGCAAGGTGCCTCCTGCTTGCGGCACCGCACGTCAGTGCGCTTCGGGTGCAGGTTGGCATATTACTGCGTCGTATATGCCAACTGTCCTACCCGGAGAAACAGTTGGATAGCGGGCATCACATACCGAATACAGCATGCGTGGGGGTGGGCATTCCGCGGCCAGCTGGGGTGAATCGACCGCTTGGAGCACGCTGTACGAGCGCTGTGTTAACCGCGGCACATTCCGTGAAGGCACCTTCGGAGCGTGCCTGGGAGTGATACGAGGCGCGCTCCGCTCAGTGCCGCAGCAGGACCCGGCGCGTGGCTCTGGCCAGCCGGGCCGCGGGGTGCCGGGACGGCGGTGTGGGGCCCGAGCGCTCCAGCCACCACTCGCGCAGCCGGCGTCGCGTCTCGGCGTTCTCGGGGCGTCCGGCCAGCAGCAGGTGCTCGGCGAAGTCGAGGGCGTCGCGCCGGTAGCCGGCGGTCATCGGATGACCGTGGGCATAGCCGAGGAAGGCGGCCCGGTACTCCTCCCCGAGGATCTCGCCCAACTCGGGCGCGACCTTCGACACGACGCCGGACCGTTTGGCGGCGAGGGCGCGCGCCTGCACCCCGACCCGCACCCGGTCGAACCCCTCCGGTACGGGCGTGCCGGCGACCAGACAGGAGAGCAGCGCGGCCTGCACGAGCGCGAGCCGCTGACGAGCCGGACCGGTGCCGCCGCCTGCGAAGCCGTGCCTCGCCGGGTCAGCCGTCGGCGCCGCGGCGGGCTGTTCCTCCAGCTCCGCCGTGGGTGAGGCCGCAGCGTGCCCGGCCGTACCCGTCGCCGACGAGGCAGCGGGTCGGTCTGTCGGGTCCTGTGCCGACGAAGCCGCAGGTCGTCGTGCCGCTGAGCGTTGGGCGGTCGGCGTTCCCATGGACCCGGGCCGATCCCCGGCTTCCATCCCCGCCTTCTCCACCGTCTCCCGAACGACGGCCAACTCCCGCTCCAGCTCGGCCGGTTCGGGGAAGTTCTCGTCGCGCTCCAACAGGACGCCGGGCGGGGTGGCGCGGGAGGCGAGGTCGGCCAGGATGTCCAGGACCGGCTGCGGGACCGGGTGGGCGTGGCTGTCGTGCCAGACGCCGTCGCGTTCGAAGCCGCCCGCGACATGGACGTAGGCGATGGCCTCGACGGGCAGTTCGTCCAGCGCCCTGGCCGGGTCCTCGTCCCGGTTCACGTGGTTGGTGTGGAGGTTCGCGACGTCGATCAGCAGGCGTACGCCGGTGCGGTCCACCAGGTCGTAGAGAAACTGCCCCTCGGTCATCTCCTCGCCCGGCCAGGAGATCAGCGCCGCGATGTTCTCCACCGCGAGCGGCACCGGCAGGGCGTCCTGCGTGATGCGGATGTTCTCGCACAGGACGTCCAGCGCGTCGCGGGTGCGCGGGACCGGGAGCAGGTGGCCTGCCTCCAGCAGGGGAGAGGCGGTCAGCGGGCCGCCCGCCCGTACGAACGCGATGTGCTCGGTGACCAGCGGCGAGCCCAGGGCCTGAGCGCACGCGGCGAGGTCGGTCAGCCGGGCCTCGTCGGGGCGGTCCGCGCCGCCGAGGCCGAGGGAGACGCCGTGCGGCACGACGGTGACGCCGCGCTCACGCAGGCGCAGCAGCGACTCCGGGAGATGCCCGGGGCAGACGTTCTCGGCCACGGCCTCGACCCAGTCGATACCCGGCATGCGCTCCACGGCGTCGGCGATCTCCGGCCGCCACCCGATGCCCGTTCCCAGTCGCTTCATGGCCCCCTCCTCCACCACCGATCCACCGGGCCGCCGTCGCGCGGTCCAGGGCCCCACCGCCCGTGCCCGTCCGTCCCCGTCGACGCACCGCCGCCGGTGTGACGGAGTCATGGCCCCGGCCCCCGGAGCCGAACCCCTCCCCGGGGACGTTCAGAGCAACATTTGAGGTTCCGTCGGATGTCGGTCCGGCTGTGGTCCGCGCCCACCGGGTCGGTCGCCACGAGCAGGGCGACGCCGAGCGCGGCCTCAGCACGTCGGCGGGCAGCTCCAGCGCCACTCCGAGCGCGGTGGCCACGTCCGCCGCAGGACCAGCTGCCGGGTCCCGTTCCCCCGCTCGACTCTTCCGTCGATCCGGGCCCCGGCCATGGCGACCTCCCGGTGTGCGCACTGCGGACGTGCGGACGGCGTAGCCGGGGCGTGCGGCGACCTCGCGCAGTTCGACCCCAACGGCGGAACCCGCGGGCGTGACATCCAGGAAGACCTTCTGGGAGCCCATCCATCACGTTCGAGGAGCAGCAGATGCGCCGACACGGTCACGCTCGCCGGCACCGCCTGCGCGGTGTCGTCGCGCTTGCGTTGGCCGCCCTGGCCGCCCTGGAGGTCGCCTTCACCGTGCCGCAGGCGGACGCCCTCACTCCGTCGGAGGACGCCTGCCACACCACCGCCGAGGTGATGCCGCTTGGCGACTGCGGCCCCTTCCACCAGGTCTTCGCCGAGGACTTCGACGGTGATGCGGTGCCGCTCGGCTCCTTCAGCGACTGCGACCACGACGCCGACACCCGAAGCGCCTACTGCGGAGGCCTCAAGGGCTCCTACCGCGCGGACTGGTGGGCCTACCCCCGTGGCTGGTACGACACCGCCGACCCGCGCAACCACTCCAACGGCAACGACCGCGTGCTCGGGGGCGAGTACCGCGCCGACGACACGGTGTGGGTCGGGCCCGCCGCAGGCGGCGACGGCCGCATGCACATCCGTGTGTACCGGCCGATCTCGGGCGGCGACCTCCACGTCGCGGCGGTCGTACCGCGCAAGGTCATGGAGCAGACGTACGGGAAGTACAGCGCCCGGGTGCGGGTCGTGAAGGCCGCACCCGGCTACAAGAGCGCCTGGCTGTTGTACGGCGGCGGCTGTGAGATGGACATGTACGAGCAGTCGTGGGTCGACACCGTCCACTTCTTCCACCACCCGTGCGACGGGCGCGACCAGGGCTACGCCGACACCGGTAAGCCCTTCACCGAGTGGCACACGGTCAGCCTGGAATGGACGCCCGGTCTCGCCCGCTACTACCTGGACGGTCACCTTCACCTCAGCGACGGCCGCGGCGTCGCCGCACGGCCGCTGAGCTGGGTCCTCCAGAACGAGAGTGCCTTGTACGGGGCGTACGCGGCGCCGGGTTCGTGGGCACAGATGGACATCACCTGGGTCACCGCGTACACCTACACGGGGTCATCATCATGGCCGCTGTTGAAGCGGATCAAGAGCCGACGAGGCTGAGGAACAAGGGCACGTGGCACCGTCGGCATGGCTGGAGGAGCCTCATCCCCGGATCGGGCAGGACAAGGCGAATCGGACACCCGCCGGTCACTCAGCGTGGATGTCCGGCCGGACCTCCACGATGATGTCCGCGTCCGCCTCGTCGCCCTCCTCGTCGCGCCAGAGGAGAACGCGCACGTGCCTCGCCCGGGGGAGGCCGCGCACCTCCCACTCGGTCATCAGGTCGGCGACGACGAGGGCGGCGGCGTATTGGGGGCCCTCGCTCGAATCATCGGCGGCGATCGCGCCCCGCCACCGTTCGGGGTCCCTGCCGTAGGGGCGCCATCCCGCCGAGCCGTGCGGCTCGAACACCCGGTACACCCAGTCCGTCTCGGTGCCCATAGCACCGATCCTGTCACCTAGGAGCACCATGTGCCGCATCGGATCGACGCCCGCCGAGCGGGGGTCGACCGGCTGCAACAACTGCCCCGACGTGTTCGAGATGGAGGACGGCATTGGCTGCATCCGGCTGGGGTCGCTGCCGAAAACTCGAACACGTGCTCGAATCTGAGCATGTTCGCCACAAGAGTGACCGCCTCGCCGAACGCGAGGAGAAGATCCTCCGCGTCCTCCGCGAGTGGGCCGCTAAGCTCGGCGGCGACTACTTCACCCGGCGTGACCCCGAACGCGCCACTCGCCAGGCCATCAACCGGCTCAACCAGCTCGGCTACCGCGTCACCCTCAACCCCATCGACACCGCAGCCTGACAGCGCCGTCCCGGCCTCACCCGACGATCCGCCCGGACCGCCGGGACCCAGACCTGCCCACACCACCGCTGACCAGGTTCTATTTACGCGTCAGAGACAGTTTCGAGGATGTAGTGGCGCGAACTGCCGACCGCCTTCGAATACGACTGTTTCGCTGGGGGGAATCTCCGTGAAGCCCGCGTCCCGCACCAACGGCAGGCCGGACGTGGTGAGTTCCTGCCAGCGGGAGGGGGACGCGGTACGGACGGCGAGTGGGAAGCCTTCGTCGCGCCAGGACGCGCGGTCCTCGTCCGGCAGGTCCCACCAGGCCAGTTGGGCGCCGTGGCCGACTTGGGCCATGGCCTTGCCCGCGGACATCTCCAGCTCCGGGTTCAGCCACAGCACGGGGACCGCCGGGTCGGCCTCGGCCGGAGGCTCCAGGTCGTCGAAGTCCGTGCCGGAGACCTGCAGCCGTGCCAGGTCCTTGGGCCAGCCGTCCAGCGGAACGGGCGGGAAGACGCGCACCTCCGCCGACTTGCCCGTGAGCGTGATGCCCGGCAGCGCCTCGGCCCGCCGCCACTCCGCGCCGCGCGCCCGCCGCACCACCTTGCGGATCCGTGCGTCCTGCCAGTCCCGCATCGCCTGCGCCCACTCGCCCTCGCCGAGCGAGCGCTCGTCGCTCAGGATCACGAGCACGGCACGCGCCGCCGTCTCCAGCGCGTCCGTACGCGCCGGCGGAGCGGACCGCTCGACGCGCACGACGAGCGGCAGCACGAACTGCGGTGCCACGTCGCGCGCGGTGCGTTCGGAGCGGAAGGGGCTGTCCTGGCCTGACTGGCCGTCGTGCGGGGAGTCCGCCGACGCCGTGGTGGTCTGGTCGCTGCTCACGACCTCCAGTGTGCCAGGCGGAAGATCGGGAGATTCCGGGGGCGGACGACGGCCGTACCGCCCGGGCTCCGGCGACGGCCCTCGCCGGTCGCTCCGCTCGCGTACACATTCCGCGGCTGGCGGGCCGTCCCCGCGCTGATGCGCGCGGCCCTGTTTGCGCTCGTGGTGAGCGGTTCACCGGCGCAGGCGGCGGTCACCGCGCTGGTGACCGGTTCGCAGACATCCCGGGTGCCGACCCCGCTGCTGCCGCTCGTGCTCGCCGCGCTGCCCGCGGCGGTCGCGGCCGCCATGGCGTGCGCGCTCACCGCCCGCCGCTCACCCTGCGCGGCCGTCCGTCACCCCGAGCAGGCCGTGCGCTGCGCCTCCTGCCACTCGCAGACCGGGCACAGCGTGATCCCCTTGTACGACTCCGGGTACTCCGTCGGCTCCCGGCACAGCACGCACTCGGCGAACGGCGGTCCGCCCGCCGTGGGCGCCAGGGCCGCCGTCTCCGTGTCGCAGTAGTCGCTCATGCCCCCAGCGTAAGTCCATGTGCCGGCCCCTACCGCCGACCGCCGGACGCCCCGATCAGCTCGGAGACCTTGGCGAACGGGTAGCCCCGCCTGGGACGGCACACCTGTGCCGTGGTGAGCGCGGTGCCGCCCGGACCGCGGTGCCGCCCGGACCGGAAGCCCGGGATCCGGTCCGGTCCAGTCCGGTCCGGTCACGAGCCTTTCAGCAGACCTTTACGGCACTTCTCCACCTCGAAGTCCGCCTTCGGGTATTGGGGATCGAGCCTGCGCAGGTGTTCCAGGAGCAGTCCGGCGACGGCCCAGTCGCGGTACCACTTGTGGTCGGCGGGGACCAGGTACCAGGGGGCGGCGGGCGTGGTGCAGCGGGTCAGGGCGGTCTCGTACGCCTGCCGGTAGGCCGGCCACAGGGCCCGCTCGTCGAGGTCGGCGGGGTCGAACTTCCAGTGCTTGTCCGGGTTGTCGAGGCGTCTCAGGAGGCGGCGCCGCTGCTCGTCGTACGAGAGGTGCAGGAAGCACTTGACGATCGTGACGCCGTCGTCCGTCAGGGACTTCTCGAAGGCGTTGATCCGGTCGTAGCGGCTCTCGATCTCGTCGTCAGGGGCCAGGGAATGGACCTTGGCGATCAGCACGTCCTCGTAGTAGGAGCGGTCGAAGACGCCGATCTCGCCGGGGTGCGGGAGGACCTTCTCGACGCGCCGGAGGAAGTCGTGCCGCCGCTCCTGGGGCGTCGGCGCCTTGAACGCGTGGATGCGGCAGCCCGCCGGGTTGAACATGCCGATGACATGCTTGACCGTGCCGCCCTTGCCGCTGGTGTCCATGCCCTGGAGGACCAGCAGGACCCGGCGGCGGTCCCCGGCGGTCGCCGCCGCCCACAAGCGTTCCTGCAGGCCGGCCAGGTCCTTGCCCATCCGGGCGGTGGCCGCGAGCGCGGCCGCCTTGTCACCCGCGCCGCCGGGGGTCGCGGCGGCGTCGTACGCGGACAGGTCGACGGGCCGGCCACCCGGGACGCGGAGCAGGCCGCCGAGCGGGAACCGGTCCTGCCTCCGGGGCATCGCGCACCTCCTCTCCGCGTCGGCTTACCCGATGGTGTGCCGAGGCGGCCGGACCTCGCTACCCGTCCCACAGACCGGTGCTCCGGCGGGCGACGAGCCCTTCGACACGGCGCAGTGCCTCCTCGGCGGGCTGCGATTCCAGGCGACGGCCGTCGCGCAGGCGCAGGGACACATGATCGCCCGCGGCCTCCTTGGGGCCGATCACCGCTTGGTACGGCACCAGGCGCGCTGCCCGGACGCGCGCGCCCAGAGTGCCCTCCTCACCATCTGCTCGCCGCCCAGGTCCATGGGCGGGAACATTGGGGCGACGTGGTGATGCCCCACGCGTCGCTGCTCCTCGGCACGACGGCTCCCGCGCCCGCCACGCGGGCGCTCCTCGGGCCGCGCGGCGGGTCGGCCGTCGCGGGCGAGGGGCGGGAAGTCCTAGGGGGAGGCTGACGGCGTGCCCTCGGGCGCGGGGTCGGACCAAAGGTCGGCACGGGCCTCGCGGGCGGGCGTCGGTTCGGCCTCGGGTGTGGGAGCCGGCGCGGTGCGGTCGACAGGCGTCGGTTCGGCTTCGTCCAAGGGCTTCGGTGCCGTCTCCTCCAGCGGCTCCGGCGCGGCCTCCTGCAGAGGCTTCGGCGCGGGTGTCGTCGAGGCCCCGGCCGACGGTGGCGCGGGCGTGGCCGAGGTCGCCCCGTCGTGCCCCGGCGCTCCCTCGTGCGGTGCCGCCCGCTCCAGGAACCGCAGCAGCTCCACCGGGAACGGCAGCACGAGCGTGGAGTTCTTCTCCGCCGCGACCGCCACCACGGTCTGCAGCAGCCGCAGCTGCAGCGCGGCGGGCTGCTCGGACATCACCCCGGCGGCCTCCGCCAGCTTCTTCGACGCCTGGAGCTCCGCGTCCGCGTTGATGATGCGCGCCCGGCGCTCGCGGTCCGCCTCCGCCTGGCGGGCCATCGACCGCTTCATCGTGTCCGGGAGGGACACGTCCTTGATCTCGACGCGGTCGATCTGCACGCCCCAGCCGATGGCCGGGCTGTCGATCATCAGCTCGAGGCCCTGGTTGAGCTTCTCCCGGTTGGAGAGCAGATCGTCCAGATCGCTCTTGCCGATGATCGAGCGCAGTGACGTCTGAGCCATCTGGGAGACCGCGAACCGGTAGTCCTCCACCTGGACGAGAGCGTTCGCCGCGTCGACCACCTTGAAGTAGACGACGGCGTCCACGCGCACGGTCACGTTGTCCCGCGTGATGCCCTCCTGCGCCGGAACGGGCATCGTCACGATCTGCATGTTGACCTTGTGCAGCCGGTCGACCATCGGAACGATCAGTGTGAAGCCCGGCTGCCGGGGGTTCCCGATGAGCCGTCCGAAGCGGAAGACCACCCCACGCTCGTACTGCTTGATGACCCGTGCCGCCGCGGCGAGGCCCACCAGTCCGACGGCACCCGCCGCCACCAAGGCACCCACCAGCTCCTGGATCATGACGACCCCCTCGTCGAGAGGCCCGGTATGTCTGCTCCTGCCACCATAATTCCGCCGAAGCCCATGAAGCGAGGGCCCACCGGTGCGGTACCGGCAGGCCCTCGCGCGGCGGAAGCCGGGCGGCTGAGCGCCGTCAGCGGCCGGACGTCATCCGCACCGGCTCCGTACCGGCCAGGCTGTGGCGCTCCGCCCAGTTCTCAAGGGCCGTACGGCAGGCGTGGTCCAGGTGGTGCAGCCCGGACAGGTCCAGCTCGACCGGGCGGTCCTGGGGCAGCGCCTCCAGGCTGTCGAGGAGCTTCGGCAGGCGCAGGAACGTCGCGTTGCCCGACAGATGGGCCTGGACGGGGCCGGCGCCCTTGTCGATGACGTCCAGCCGGACGTGCGAGGCCTCCCACGCGGTCTTCACCACGGCGAGCGCCAGGCCGATGAGCACGCCCTCGAACATGCTGATCGCCACGATCGACACCGCGGTGACCACGAGGATCAGCGCCTCGCCCCGGTGGTCGCGCCACAGCGCCACGAGCTGCCGTACGGGGACGAGCTTGGCGCCGGAGTACACCAGGACGCCGGCGAGGGCCGGGATCGGTATGTACGCCAGCACGGACGGCAGCAGCGCCGCGAACAGCAGCAGCCACACACCGTGCAGCACGCGGGACGCCTTGGTCCTGGCGCCCGCCTGGACGTTGGCCGCGCTGCGCACGATCACCGCCGTCATCGGCAGCGCGCCGAGCAGCCCGCAGACCGCGTTGCCGGCGCCCTGCGCCATCAGCTCCCTGTTGTACTGGGTGCGAGGACCGTCGTGCAGCCGGTCCACCGCGGCGGCGCTGAACAGCGACTCGGCCGAGGCGATCAGCGTGAACGCGGCGATCGTGCCGAGCACACCGGGACCCGCCAGCTCGCCGAAGGCGTCCAGGGGCGGCGGCTGGATGGAGCCCAGCAGCCCCTGGACCTCGACCGTGCCCACCCGCAGGCCGAGGACGACGGTGACGAGTGTGGCGAGGCCGACCGCGGCGAGCGGCCCGGGGACCGCTCGCACCGCGCGCGGCATCCGCTTCCACAGCACGAGGACGGCGACGGTGCCCGCGCCGAGCGCCAGCGAGATGAGCGTATGGGTGTTCGCGGCGGCGGCGAAAAGCGCCCGGGGCAGCCCCGCAATCTTCTCCAGGCCCGAGGCCGGGGCCTTGGCCCCGGCCACCGCATAGAGCTGTCCGGCTATCAGCACGAGTCCGATGCCCGCGAGCATGCCCTCGACGACGGCGACCGAAATGGCCCGGAACCAGCGTCCCAGCTTCAGGGCGCCCATGAGGAACTGGAGCAGCCCGGTGGCGAGCACGATCACGCCGAGTATCGGCAGGCCGAACTCCCGCACCGCTTCGAAGACCAGCACGGTCAGTCCGGCCGCCGGTCCGGAGACCTGCAGGCTGCTGCCGCGCATCAGCCCGGTGACGATACCGCCCACGATGCCGGTGACCAGGCCGAGTTCGGCGGGCACGCCGGAGGCGACGGCCACGCCCACGCACAACGGCAGCGCGACCAGGAAGACGACGAGGGAGGCGGCGAAGTCCTGCTTGAGGTGAGGAAACCTTTTCAGTCCGGTCATCGCGCCCTCACAGAGCCTCGAACGTGTCGGTGGCGGTGCGGTGTTCGCGTACGGCTCCGGTGTGCACCTCGTAGTACCAGCCGTGCAGACGCAGCCGGCCCTGCGTCAGGCGCTGCTCGACGCACGGATAGGACCGCAGGCGCAGCAACTGCGCGAGCACGTGGTTCTGGACGGCCTCGGCGACCGTCGGGTCGTCGGAGCCGGATGCCCGGGGTTCGGGTGCGGCATGCGCGAGCCAGTCGCGCACGGCCGGTACGGCGGTCAGGTCGTCGCCGCGCACCAGCGCGCCGACGGCTCCGCAGTGGGAGTGGCCGCAGACGACGACGTCGCCCACGTCCAGTACCTCCACGGCGTATTCGATGGTGGCCGCCTCGCTGGTGGGGTGCGCGGAGGCGTACGGGGGCACGATGTTGCCCGCGGTGCGCAGTTCGAAGAGCTCACCGGGCCGGGCTCCGGTGATCAGGGCGGGTACGACCCGGGAGTCGGAGCAGGTGATGAACAGGACCTGCGGGGACTGGCCGGCGGCCAGTGGCGCGAACTCCTCGGGACGCTGTCCGTGCGCACGGGCGTGATCGATGAGGGGCTGCATTGTCAGTTCCTCCTGGCGCGCCTCGGATGGCGCGTCGGCTACGAGAACGTGGCAGATGCGGGTACGGCGACATGACCCCACGTCGACGCGCTCGGCCAACGTGGCGTGGGTGAGGGGAGGTCAGGTCAGTCCGTACCCAGGGAGCAGCTCAGCAGCGGAACACCTGAAGTGCCGCGGGAGAGTGAGCGGTTGACGGTCTGGATATGCGCAGCGAGGCGGGGCGGACGATCGGCGGCGGCGCGGCCGTGACGTCGTGCCTCAGCGGCGCGGGCGCGGGCGGCTCCGGAACGGAGTCGGTGGTTACGCGGTGACGGTCACGGGTGCGCAGCGGGCCGGTGGGGCCCGCGGGATGTTCGATGTCGCCGCAGGTGACGACCTCGTCCGCCTCGTCCGCGCGTTTGCCCGTGATCGCCTCCGGGGATCCGGTGACGGTCACATGGGTCCGGTGCGCGGAGGCGAAGGACGCGGTGGGGGCGAAGAGTTGCAGGGCCAGCAAAACGGCGGAGAGGATCGTCAGCACGAACCGGACCGTCGCACCTCGTACCATACGCCCCCTCCCCGCTGTGTGTGTCCGTCGTAGTGCCTCGACGAACACGTTATCCCGGCCGAGTTGTTTGCAGGGTTAACTTCGCGTTTCAGGTAAAGGAGAGCCCAAAAACCGAGGTGAGGATGGCTGGAACACGCCGATGGCGCACAACCGTTTGGGCTTGTTACGCCTTCGCGAGCCCCTTTGCGTCACGGGCGAGCGCGGTGAGGCGGGAGATCGCGCGGAAGTACTTCTTGCGGTAGCCGCCCTTCAGCATCTCCTCGCTGAACAGCTTGTCGAACGGCAGCCCGGAGGCGAGCACCGGCACTTCGCGGTCGTAGAGCCGGTCCGCGAGCACCACGAGCCGCAGCGCCGTCGACTGGTCCGGTACCGGCTGCACGTCGGTCAGGCACACGGCCCGCACTCCGTCGGTCAGCGCGCCGTACCGGCTGGGGTGGACGCGCGCGAGGTGCTCCAGGAGGTGCGGGAAGTCGTCGAGCGAGGCGCCCTCGGTGGCGTAGGCCGCCTTCGTCACCTGTTCGTCGCTGTAGGGCGCCGGAGCCTCGGGCAGACCGCGGTGGCGGTAGTCCTCGCCGTCGATGCGCAGTGTGCGGAAGCGGGCGGACAGGCCCTGGATCTCGCGCAGGAAGTCGGCCGCGGCGAAGCGGCCCTCGCCGAGCTTGCCCGGCAGCGTGTTGGAGGTGGCGGCGAGCGCGACGCCCGCGTCGACGAGCTTGCCGAGCAGGGTGGAGATGAGGACGGTGTCGCCCGGGTCGTCGAGCTCGAACTCGTCGATGCACAGGAGACGGTGGCCGGAGAGCGTCTGCACCGTCTGCTGGAAGCCGAGCGCGCCGACCAGGTTGGTCAGCTCCACGAAGGTGCCGAAGGCCTTGAGCGCGGGCTCGGCCGGGGTCGCGTGCCACAGCGAGGCGAGGAGGTGGGTCTTGCCGACGCCGTATCCGCCGTCGAGGTAGACGCCACGGGGGCCCGCGGGGGTCTTGGACGCCTTCGCCTTCGCCTTCCCGAAGCCGAAGAGCGAGCGCTTGGCGGACACGGCGTGCGCACCGCCGAGCCCCCCGGCGAAGCCTTCGAGGACGCGCACGGCCTCGCTCTGGCTGGGCTGGTCCGGGTCCGGGATGTACGTCGCGAAGCGGACCGAGTCGAAGCGCGGCGGCGGCACCATCTCGGCCACGAGCCGGTCCGCGGGGACGTGCGGCTCGCGGGAGGTCAGGGACAGCGGGGCCGTTTCGGCTATCGGCTGGATCCCGGAGGCGGCGGTGGAGGACGACACGGTTCACCACTCTAAAGGCCAAGGCCATGAAGTTATGGGTCTGGGTGTAGTTGCAAGTGGGGTCTGATCTGGGAGGACGCCGGACGTGAGAAGCGGAGCCCCGGTAGAACTGAC